>CAZULK010000037.1:0-17605 GCA_964621225.1 uncultured Melioribacteraceae bacterium
TAGTTAATTATTTCCTTAATATTAACCTGTTCAATGTTCAAATCTATTTGTCTGGAATATTGCAATACTTCTTTTGCAAGTTTGTTAAGCCGGTTTACTTCTCTATCAATTATTTTAAATGAGTTGTCGAACCTTCCATTTCCGCCTAAAGATGACTTTATAATATCTGCATTCATTTTTATGCTGGTAAGCGGTGTTTTAATTTCGTGCGCCATTACGGCAGACATTTTACCCAGCTCTGCAAGTTTTTCAGATTCAAAGAGTTGTCTTTCCAAGTTTTTCAATTCTGTTATATCTACTTCAACAATTATGAATGCCGGTGTGCTATCGACCAAATTAAAATATGTTAAAGACATTAATAAAATTCGTGTCGATCCGTCACGACATTTGACTTTCACTTCTCTTTCAATTCCGGTTCTTTTTTCGAATGCGTCAACAATTTGATTATAATCATCTTCATTCAAAATTTGTCTATATATCTCGAGAGCCTTTTTACTCTTAATAATATCGTCGTTTAATGAGTGGAACTTTGCATACTGCTGATTGGCTTCTATAATCTTTTTATCCCCGTTCAAGATGCATATTCCCGCATTTGCATACTCGATTGCCTTCATCAGCATTGTGATGTGGCCTTGCTTTTTGTTCAATTCAACGACGTCTTCCTTCAATTTTCGCGACATCTTATTGAAGGCTTCTGCCAATTGACCGATCTCATCGTTCGATTGATAATTTACAATTTGTCCGAAATTTCCTTTCCCAATTTCCCGGGCTTTTAATTTTAACTTATTTATCGGATCTGCTATAAATTTCACAATAACGAAGGTCATTATGGTACTGACAAGTATTCCCCCAAATAAACTTAGCAAAAAATATTTCTGCCACATAGTAGCATTTTCAACTCCCAGCAGTACACGTCCCAGTGGAATCTGCACGAGTATGATAATTATTGGTACCACTATCAGGGCAGTGAATATTACTTTTTTGGTAATACTAAATGCCTCCAATTTTTCGGCTACGACGGGGAACATATCATATCTACTTATACCAATGGTTGTAAATAGTATAACACCTGCAATAAAACTTGCAGGACTAATTTCGACCAAATAATAAAAGCCAAGCAACCATGGTAATATCATCCCGAAAGTAGCAGCAATTATATTGGTGAATATCATCCCGAAAATGAAAATAACGATCTGTTTTTTATGTGATTCATCTTTCAGTTTAATATATTTTCCGAAGAGAACTACTGTATTGAATAGTAATAAAATTGCATACCACATTATAAACAACGGATAATAAGCGGTATAGTGAGCTTCGAATGACGCATTATGTGAATGCGACTCCAATAGAAACCAGTTATCCCAAATTCCCCAAAACATAATCAACGACGGGATAAATATTACCGACTTAACCCAATTATTAACCTTACTTTCGGTGGGGAAATATAAAGCGAATAAAGTTATCGATAATAGAATCAGCAAAAGGAATGAATGACAAGATTTATCTAAAATCGTTACATCACCCGATTTTATAAATAAAAAATGTATCCCATGCGAAATTATATATCCGATTATCAATAATAATGTCATAATGTACAATTTCGCTGGCACGCTCGAGGCCGCCCTGGAATAGACAATGTACACTAGTCCGAATGCAGCAATAATAGAAATTGCAAATAATATTTCGTTAAAATAATGTGGCATAATTCCTAATCTTAATTCCCAAACAATAATTATTCCAATTATCTATCTGGTAAAATTTCAGCCAAATAATAAAAAAACGTACAAAACTCGTTTTTGTAAATATATGAAAAATAGGTTGGATTAAAATAATTTAATTAAAGTTTAAGATTTTTAAATAATAGAGTAAAGAGAACTGAATATAATCTAGGAAATACATTCAATGATTTTGTTATTTCAACTTCGCACTGAAATGAAAATTGAATTCCGGATTGAATTTACTTTGTCAACTCGAAACTGAATTGCGTTCCAATATTTTTCTTAGAATCGACCGATAATTTGGATCCGTGTGCCTCAATAATATGTTTGGCAATAGCCAATCCTAAACCGGTGCCGGGAATTTGACTGTTTCTATCCCGTTTAGTTCTGTAAAACCTCTCGAAAATTCTCCCGATTTCCTCCTCCGGAATTCCCAAGCCGTTATCCTTTACGCTTATCTTCACTTTATTTTCGAATTCTTCGCAGATTATTTCGATCAAATCATTCGGGTTATATTTAACCGCATTCGAAATTAAGTTTGAAATGACATTCTTCAATCTTGCTTTATCCCCCAACACCTCAACACTTTTATCTACGTATTTTATTATGAGTTTCTTTCCCCTTTCTTCGGCAAAAGATTTAAAATCATTTTCAATCTCACTCATGAAAGAGTTAAGATCGAAATACCTGAAGCTCATCATCATTTCACCGGCTTCTATCATTGAAATCTCTATTAAATCATTCAGCAATTGATTCAGGTTATTCAAATGTTTGGCAGCCTTTTCCAGAAACCGCATATTTACATTTTCATCATTAATAGCACCATTGAGCAATGATTCAATATAGCCTTGAATGGTAAATATGGGAGTTCTCAGTTCGTGGGAAACATTACCGAGAAATTGCGACCTGGCTTTGGAAGCTTGCAATAATTTTTGCTCTTGGTCTTTTACTATGGAAATAAAATTGTTCAATCGTTCTATTATTTTTCTATCCGTCACTTCCCAATTTGTTCCCCTTATTTCAGTTAATTCTCCCGAAATAATTTTTTCTATTGAAAGTAGAATGTTATTTATCTCATTCTTCCTATGGTAATAATAGAAATGCGAAGTAGTTAGATATGCAAAAAATATGATTACTGTTATAAATAAGAAGTGATTAATATCGAAGGGGAAAAAAAGTAAATAGAATATCAGAGATGCTCCCGCAAACATTAAAACCGGGAAAAAGGAGATTGATAAAAATCTCAACCGGTCCTTTATTTCATTCATCAAATTTGAATTTATAACCTACACCTTTGATTGTTTCAATCAATTCGGCATACTCGCCTAATTTTTCTCTTATCTTTCTGACATGAACATCAACTGTTCTATCGACAACAAAAATATCTTCGCCCCAAACTTTTTTCAAAATATCTTCGCGGGAAAAAACTTTATTTGGGGTGGATGCAAGAAGTGTAATTATTTCGAATTCTTTTTTGGGGAAGAATTCTGTTCTACCGTCAATTCTAATTTGGAACTGCGTTCTATCAATGTGCAGAGGGCCAATAGTAAATTCTTCGTGAAAGTTTTCTTCCTCCGGTTCGATGTGCTGTTTACGCAAGTTAGCATGGATCCGTGCAATTAAGATTCGAGGAGATATTGGCTTTTTAATATAATCATCGGCTCCTAAATCCAATCCTTTTAATTCATCTATTTCGCTAAGCCGGGCTGTCAAGAATACTACCGGGATTTTCGCATATTCTTTGCTTCCCCTCATTCTTCTGCAAACTTCAAATCCATCCATCACCGGCATGTTTACATCCAGCACCACCAAATCCGGCTTTTCATTAAGTTTGGATAAAGCCTCTTCCCCGTTCAGGGCAGTGATTACTTCAAATCCTTCTTCCTGCAAATCATAAGTCAGGAATTCGAGTATGTCTTCTTCGTCATCGACGAGGAGAATTTTTATTTTATTCATTAAAGCTCAACTTCTTTATTTAATTCGGCAGATTTGTAAATTGCTTCCAATAGTTTCATTCTGTAAAGAGATTCCTTCGCCGAAGAGATCGGTAAAATCGCATTGGTCGATACAGCCGTGATGAAATGTTTTAATTCATTTTCATATGATTTTTTGTAAAGATTCTTCTCCGAACTTGATGTAGCGGGAGTATAATCAATTTGAGTGGAACCGACTCTTCTATATGCTCTTAAAGGATGCAATTGAGCAGTTCCGTTTTTACCAAAAATAGATAAATTTAGTGAATCCCTTTCCGAATGGAGTGACCAGCTTACTTCAAAATTTATCGATGCTCCTTTCTCCAATCTTATCAAGCCAACAGCGGAATCCTCCACAGCTTTAGTTTCGGTATGGTATTTTTGTACTGATACAGTTTTTATTTTTTGATATCCTGCTAACCATATGGCCAGATCAAGGAGGACAGTACCAAGATCGGTTAATACACCACCGCCGGCTTTTTCCCTTTTTAAGAACCAAGATTGATCGGAACTTTGTTTACGTATCCATCCGCATTTTACGTAAAATATTTCACCTAATTCACCACTGTTTATAAGGCTTTTCAGCAACATTGCATCCGGCCGGAATCTCAGATTCATCCCGACCATAACTTTTAATTTTTTCTTTTCTGCAGCATCGAATATTTCTTTTGCTTCTTGGTAATTCAGTGCAATAGGTTTTTCGATTAGAAGATTTTTATTCGCTTCTAAAGCATCCAGAGCAATATCTTTATGAGTATTTGTCGGCGTAGCAATAATTACGGCATCCAAGGATTCATCATTCAGCATATCTTTATAATCCAAGTACTGCTTCTCTATATTGTATTTGGCAGCAACCGATTTCAATCTGCTTTTATTTATTTCGGACACACCTGCAATCTTTACATTCCTCAATTTGTTCAAGATTGGCAGATGAACTACTTGGGATATGCCGCCAAGTCCAATTATACCGACATTCACAACTTTACTCATGCAAAAATTTCCTCGTTAATATTTTTACCTTCAATAAAAATTTTTACTTTCTTTACAATTCCTTCCGGATCAATTTCGAGAATTCTATGCAATTCCGCTTGCGTGCCATGCTCAACAAAATTATCGGGTAAACCGACTCTGACTGTATTTAGATGATAATTTTTATCCGAGAAATATTCCAGCACACCGGAACCGAATCCACCAACAATGCTGTTTTCTTCCAAAGTCATTACTTTGTCGAATTTATTTGCGACATAATCGAGAAGACCGGTATCCAAAGGTTTTACAAATCGCATATTAATCACTTCACAATTTATACCTTCGTGCTCCAACATATCCGCAGCATCAAGCGCATAATTTACCATATTACCTACTGCAAGCAGAGCAATTTCCTCTCCTTCTCTTACTATTTCACCTTTTCCTACTTCGAGTAATTCGAATCCTTCTTTCATCTCCACACCCAAAGCAGATCCTCTTGGGTAACGGAGGGCAATAGGACCATTCTCCCATTTGCAAGCAGTGTAAAGCATATTTCTCAATTCCGCTTCATCTTTCGGAGCCATTATAGTCATGCCCGGTATCATCCTCAAATAAGAAAGGTCCATCGTTCCGTGATGAGTAGGACCATCGGCACCGACAAGTCCGGCTCTGTCCAATGCAAACACAACGTTCAACTTTTGCAATGCTACATCATGATATATCTGATCGAAAGCACGCTGCAGGAATGTGGAATAAATAGCCACAACCGGTTTAATTCCTTTAGCTGCCAACCCGGCTGCAAATGTAACTCCATGTTCTTCCGCAATTCCAACATCAAAATAATTAGACGGGAACTTATCTCTCAAGAAAGTTAACCCCGTACCATCGGGCATAGCGGCAGTAATTCCCACCACATTTTTATCTTCCTCAACAATCTCTACCAATGCTTTTCCGAATACAGAAGTATAAGATGGTGCAGATGATTTTTTCTTTAATGCCTTTCCGGTAACTTTATCGAAAGGTGTAACGCCATGGAATGCCGTACGGTTACCTTCCGCCGGTTTATAGCCCTTCCCTTTTTCAGTTATTACATGAACCAAAATAGGGCCATTTAAATCTTTAACTTGTTCAAATATTTTTACAAGCTTACCAACATTATGACCATTTATTGGGCCGAAATAACGGAAACCCAATGCCTCGAAAAGCATCCCGGGAGTAACAATTGATTTTATTCCCGATTCCAATCTGGCAGCAACTTTTCTTAATCTATCACCAAAATTGTCGAGCTTTCCGGTTAAATCCCAAATTGCTCCTTTGAATTTGTTGTATTCCGGGTGGGAAATAATTTCATTGAAATAATTTGATATTTGCCAAACATTAGGGGCAATTGACATATTGTTGTCGTTCAAAACAACAATTAAATTTGCTTTTTGAACTCCCGCATTATTCAACGCTTCGTAAGCCATGCCTCCGGTCATTGCGCCGTCGCCAATAACCGCAACAACTTTATCATTTTTCCCCAAATTTCTGTTGGCAATTGCCAAACCGAGTGCAGCACTGATGGATGTTGATGCATGTCCCGCACCAAATACGTCATGTTCGCTTTCAGTCCTTTTCAAGAATCCGCTCAAACCATTCAGTTGTCTAATTGTGGGTAACTGATCTCTTCTGCCGGTGATTATTTTATGGGGATATGCTTGATGTCCTGTATCGAATACTATTGAATCTTTAGGGCTATTAAATACTTTGTGCAATGCAACGGTTAATTCCACGGCACCAAGTCCACCGCCAAAATGCCCGCCGATCTGCGAAATGACATCAATCATATATTGGCGTATCTCTTCGCAGAGCAAGCGTAATTGTTGAATGGAAAAATTCTTAATATCATCAGGAGAATCTACATTAAATAAAATCTTATAATTGTTTTTATCGACCATCATTCAATTCCTTTTTACTAATCGTTTATCTCATCTTCCAATTGTTTTTTCAAATTGGTAATCTTCAATTCGGCGTCTTTCAATTGTTTATAACACTCTTTCGCCAACACAATTCCTTCTTCGTAAAGTTTGATCGAAGTCTCGACGTCAACTTCCTGTGAATCCAATATTTGTGCAATCTCTTGCAATCTGGTTATGGATTCTTCAAATGTTTTTTTATTTTCTTCACTCATTATTTACCTCAATTTCCCCGTCGAAGAATTTAATCGTTATTCTTTCATCTTTCAAATCCGACTTACGCGGAATAATTTTATCGTTCTGTTTGATTAAAGTGTATCCTTTTTTCAAAATATTATCAGAATTATTTGCTTCCAATTTCTCAAAAATAACATCCAATCTGCTTTTTTCTCTAAGAAGCCAAGAATCAATATTTTTTTCAATTCGAAACCATAAGTTATCTAAAAATTGGGATTTATTCATTACTAAATCTTCGGGAGTACGGAATCCGTAGCTGTTCAAAATATTATCCACATTTTCCCTTTTCTGCTCAATTATGTCAATCACCTTTTGATGCGAGTTCTCGATGAAATCAGTTATCATGAATTCAATTTCGGTAATATTGGGAGTAGCCAATTCCATTGCCGCAGTAGGAGTGGCAGCTCTCAGATCCGCAACAAAATCGGAAATTGTAAAATCAACCTCGTGTCCGACACCGGAAATGATAGGTATTTTTGAATTGAAGATTGCCCTTGCAACTATTTCTTCGTTGAATGCCCAAAGGTCTTCCAAAGAACCACCGCCTCTGCCTATGATTATTGTATCAACGTCGGTATGCTCGTTTAACTTATTTATCCCTTCTGCAATAGACTCTGCCGCACCGTCGCCTTGAACACGTGCAGGATAAATAACCAATTCAACCAAAGGATATCTTCTTTTTGCAGTATTGATCATGTCTTGGAACGCAGCACCGTCTATTGCCGTAACAATTCCTATTTTTTTCGGCAATTCGGGAATTGATTTTTTATAAGCCTCATCAAACAATCCTTCTGCATGAAGTTTTCTTTTCAACTTTTCGAATTCGGCTTGTAATTCACCCTCGCCGGCTTTCTGCATCGAGACAACATTCATTTGATAATTACCCCGAGGAGGGTAAACCGTTATTTTACCTTTTACGATAACTTTCATTCCGTCTTGAGGTCTGAAATTCACGGTGGAATTGTAGGAACGCCACATCGTTCCACTCAATGCGGCACCACTATCCTTAAGTGTAAAATACCAGTGACCCGATACATGTGCTTTAAAATTTGACAATTCCCCCATAACGGTTAAATAGGGGAAATTTCCTTCGAGGCATTCCTTTATTTCGTTGGTTATTTCCGAAACTGTATAAATTATTTCATCTGCCATATTACTTTTTCTCTTTCCTAAAAATCAAACAATATTGATGATGCCTGTTACCCACCCAGGCACTATTTACTCCTAATGCAACTAACGGTTTATCGTCCTGCAACCAAATTTTTTCGTCTTTTAATACCCAGCTTTTTTCTCCCCTTTTCGTGAGTGAAATTGCCGTATCGAATGCAAGAGGATAAAGTTTACCTTCAAAATATACATTATTTGTTATAATTGTAAGATAGCCATCTTCTTTCATTACGTCGTATACCTGATCAAAAATCATGGCTTGCATTTCGAGGAAACTATTGTACTCTTCCACATTGCCCAAATCTTCGGCGGAATCTGAATAAACAGTATCCAATCCCGATTCATCCCTTTCCTTTTGCCGGATTGAATTTCTTTTTAATTGATTCCAATATGGTGGAGAAGTAATACAATAATCGAATTTTATATCCCTCAATTCACTTCTGCTTAAAAGATCGATTAGATTAATTGAGTTTCCGTTTATAATATTCAATTTGACGGAGTTAAATTTTTCTAATCGCTGCCGAACAATATTATAGTATTTTTTGTTGAGCTCAATTCCAACGGCATTTCGTCCACATTCTCCGGCTGCTACAAGTGTACTGCCCGTACCGGCAAAAGGATCCAGTACCCACTGACCCGACTTTGTAAAAAAGTTTATGAATTCAGCAACCAAAGATTCAGGATACTTGGCAGGATGCAGTATAACATCTTCTTCCCTTTTCGGAGGACGATGGATAAACCAACTTTTAGTGAATTTTATCCACTCCTTGCCGGTTAGTTCGTTGAGCTTATTATTCTTGCTCAATTTTCCTCTATCACCCAGATCGATATATCGATTTTCTTCTTTCATTAAAATCTAGCATTGAATCCCAAAGTAGGAACAATCGGGAACATAGTTGTTGCTTTTCTTCCTAATTTTAAATCTTCCGTCACAAAATAATCATAATTTGCGACATTTGAACGGTTGTACACGTTTATCACATCCAGATAGAATGTCCAATCCATTCCCCAAAATTGGGTTGTTGCATTTACCCGCATATCCAATCTGTGATAAACCGGTTTCCTTCCGTTATATCTATTTTCTGCGCTACCGTAATCAATATCAAAATTAACAATCTCTTTTCCGTCACCGGTTTTTCTTGTAGCAATTTCAGGTGTTTCTGGAACAAAATCACCATTGTTATCGACCAAAATCACTCTTGGTTTTATACCTATTGCTTCGTTTAAGGGGAATCCCGATCCGTATTGAAAACGTGCACCAATACTTAACCAATCGTTGAATTGGTAATTCAAAATCACATTCAATGTATGCCTTTGATCGAAACGGAACGGAAGCCATCTTCCATATTCATTTCTTTCGGCAATTGAATAGGAATAAGAAACCCAACCGTCTAATTTGCTTCCCTTTTCAATATTTTTTTTCTCCAAAAGGAATTCAAAACCGTAAGAATGACCGTAAGCAGAATTTGCCGGTAGCTGTGTAATTGAATCTGCCAACAACGGAACGGGTCTTGTCCATGAAGATTTTAGATGAGGATCCTTTCCCGGTATTAATTCCGTAAAATAAGACGTCCCTTTCATTTTCATGGGAACTATTAAATCATCGAATTTTTTATAATATGATTCTAATTTTAATTTCCACTCACCGCTAAGCCAATGGTCGAAACTCAATACATAATGGGTGGACATTTCTGCGTCCAAATTTTTTGATATCGATTGAGCAAGCGAATAAAATAAATTCTGATCTCTTAATTTTTCATAACCCGGAGACTGATAGTAAATTCCCCAAGATGCTCGGATAGTGTTTAATTTATCAATAGCATAAGCCAAAGATATTCTCGGAGCTATATAATATTTTTCCAACATCTGATAATAATCGAATCTCACTCCTGTATTCAAAAATAATTTATCCCAAAATTTATATTTGTTTTGTAAATATCCTTTAAGCCGATAAATATCCCTTATGTCTTTCAAGTTTTCCAGGCTCGATCTGAAATTAGGATTTGAGTCAATAAATGCTTGAAACTGAGGGTCTATCTGAAATTCGAAACCCAGAATAGTCCTTATAAAATCAATTCCAATTCCGGCATCAAATTCATTATCATCCCCATAAAAATAGAGGAATTTATCATCAATGGAATATTTTTGAAAAGTAAAATCGGAATTAAATCCAAACCCGAACAAGTAATTCCCCAGTGTGTCGGGCACCGTATCTTCGAATTGATCCCTATTTAATGAGGGGTCTAAGAATTTCCCGGAGAATTGCGCTCCCCCCTTATTTTTGTAAAAGGAGAATATAAATTTATTCAGCATCTTTCTAGATGGAGAATAATGCCATGCAAAGCTGCCCACGTAATTAAAAGTTTTATCGGAAACCCCAACGCTGTCGGGTGATTGCCTTTCCTTTCCGGAAATAACTTGTACTGCATCACGCGAAGCGATGCCATTCAAAATAAATTTGTGACCGTTAAACGGACCGAAAGCAAATTTGCCTTGTATATCATAAAAATTGGGGAAAGATACGTTCTCTTCCACCAATCCTGTATTCTTCACCAGTGGTTCAATTATCAAATCATAATATGTACGCCTGGAGTTGATCAACCAACTGCCCGGCAAGTTGAAAGGATTTTTACCCTCCAATACCAAATTTGCTGAAACTACACTTGCATTCAAGTTTCCGGCAATTCTTCTGCTCAGAGATCCTTCCCTATTCCCCACGTTTAATACGGCGGATAATCTATCACCATATTCAGCCGGAAACCCACCCGAAATTAAATTTATTGACGACACCGCTTCCGGGTTAAACATACTCACCACTCCGTAAAGTCGGTATGGATTAAATATCTCCACATCATCCATCACAATTAGGTTTTGATCCGGACCCGAACCCCTCACAATCAATTGCGACGAAAAATCATTCGGTGCTAGAACACCGGGTAGAGATTGAAGTGTGCGAAATACATCGGTTACAGCACCAGGCAATACTCTGGCACTGTTGGGTTTTACATCAATCAAACTTGTTCGTGTATCGCTTTGCTTTTGTCCTCCGGAATCAACTACTTCAACTTGGGATAAGCCAATAACATCTTCTTGAAGTTTAACATTTATCAAAAGCGTTTTGTTTTTTTGAATATCCACTTGTACGAATTGAGACTTGAAGCCGACTGCTGAATATCGAACGGTATGCTTTCCCACCGGAATATTGGAGATAATATATTCTCCTTTGGAATTAGTTACTCCTCCGATATTAAGCTTTTGAACAAGAATATTCACACCCGGTACAGGCTTCCCTTTCGAGGTCACTTTGCCCTTTAACTTGCCGGTTTGGGAAAATACTACGGAGCATATTAATAGAAATAATATTACTATTTTTTTAGACACAACTATCTTTCAATTAAATTAAAAATTAAACGAGAAGAAATTCGAGTAAAGTCCAAGATTTATTTCACTAAAGTCTTTCGACGATTCACCCGGAATAAAGTTGTATCTGTATCTTGTGTATAATGTAAAAGATTCATAGAATTTGAACAACCCGAAATTGATTTCGATTCCAAATCCGTTGTTTCCCATCAAATTTGAATAAACGGTTGCTCCCGGGGAAATATATTCTATTCCGCTGACACGGAAAATATGTTTATATCCTAACCTTAATCGATTTTTGTCGTTTGCTTTTGGAGTGTAAGAATATTCCACCGATACATAGCCAGCGGGATAATTATATCCTGTTCCGTAAAAAGATATGATTGGTAATTCCTTTGAAATATTGAAATATTTATCGCCATCATGGAATTCCACTCCAACGGAAGGAGTTAAAAATATTACACTGCCCAAACAAACGGTAGTGAAAATATTTGATTCGGAATTGACGGGTACTTCGATCAATTCAGGCAATTCAAACTCATTCTTTTCACTTTTATATTCTTTCCCTTCGGCATCAATAGCTATCAAATAAAAAGGAATAAAGAGGGAATCGAATTTATATTTACTCAGGTCTAATTCGAAATTATGCTCAGTGGTCAATGAGTCGGAAATTTCAAATTCATAATTATTATCAATTATCACTTTAGTTTTTGCTTCTGAAGTTGTTAGAAACATCAAATGAAAAACATGGGGTTTTTCGAAAGTTACGTAGGAATCTATTACGAAAAATTCAAATTCTTCTTGAGCTTTTACATTAATAGAGAATAAAATAATAGTGATAAATAATAAAATATTTCGCATAATCTAAATAAAAAATAATTCGCAGATAAGATTAAAGAATTTTTTCAATTAAGCAAAATTAATCTTTAATCGATAGCATTTTCCTCTTCGGCTTTAATTTCCGAAGGAAGTTGCAACTCATCCAATCTTATTTTTAGCGAATCCCTTAATTTAAAAAAGTCGGTTCTCAGCTCTTTACTAACCGGTTTTGAGGAAGGAAATTTTTCCCTCAAATGATCAACTTGTTTTCCGTTTTTCCAGAATCTGTAACAAACATGCGGTCCTGTTGCAAGCCCGGTTGATCCTACAAATCCAATAATATCTCCTTGTTTCACTTTTACACCGGGACGAATTCCACGTTTAATCTTTTGCATGTGGAGATACTGGGTTGTGTATGTTCCGTTATGCCTTATTTTTACATAGTTTCCGTTGTTTCGTTTGTATCTGGCTTCTATCACAACACCATCGCCTGTTGCCATAATAGGAGTTCCATATGGCGCAGCATAATCCGTCCCCAAGTGCGCCTTTCTCCGGTGTAGTACAGGGTGATATCTATTCAATGAATAACGCGACGATATCCGGCTGAATTTTACCGGGGCTTTTAAGAATGCCTTTCTTAAACTATTTCCTTCTTCGTCAAAATAATCGTCTTCTCCATTTTGCTCGAAATGAAAGGCATAATATTCTTGGTTCATATTCTTAAACCAAGCAGCTTTTATCTCTCCCACTCCAACAAACTCTCCGTCAACAAATTTCTCATTAAATATTACTTTGAATGCATCCCCTTTCATGATTCTGTAAAAATCGATTTGCCATGCAAATATTTCAGAGAGTTTCAAAGCAACCTGCGGAGACATCTTTTGCTCTTGAAGTGTTTCGTATAAACTGCTTTCTATTTCCCCCGAAGCAATTCTTTCTTTCTCAATTATCGGTTTGGCACCTTTGGTGATTGTTACTATAGAATCAAACGTGAACAAAGTATAGTTAATGGGATCGGATTCATAAATAAAATATTTTAAGGCATTCAAAGAATCTTTGGTTAGATAAACTTTATATTTATCCCCTTTCTTAATTTTCCGGAAATCAAATTCATCTTTAAATTTACTTGCAATGTTCAGAATTTCCTGAGACGATAAATTATATGGTAAAAGAAGATCGGAGAATGTTTCATTCCGGTTTACAACTTTATCGAATACTTGGAATGAATCAACTACTATTCCATACGAATCGTAATTTATTTTGGGTTGTTCAATTTTTGTATCTTCTTTTTTGTCTGAACAATAAAGCAATAGCAAAGAGAGCGTAGCAAGAATAAGTATCTTTTTCATCAAGCCGAACTAATCCATATTTTTCATTAACTCATCAATAATTTTCACACTGTCAATTCCTTCTGCTTCAGCAGAAAAACTTGGGATTATTCTGTGTCTTAAAACCGGTAGAACATTTGCCTTCACGTCATCGATATTCGGAGTAAATCTTCCGTCCAGAACGGCATTGGCTTTTGCAGCAAGAATCAAATATTGAGAAGCTCTCGGTCCGGCACCCCAACTGACATGCTCTTTAAGGTTCTCATCTTCAATTCTTTCGGGTCTGCTGGAATTAACAAGATTAACGGCATATTCTATTACATTATCCGCAACTGGAACTCTTCTCACTAAATTTTGATATTCGATGATCTTTTCTGAAGATAAAACTCGTTCCGCATTTGCCATCTTTTCAATCGTTGTAGTTTTTATTATCTCGACCTCTTCATCGAAAGAGGGATAATCCAACCAGAGGGAAAACATGAATCTGTCCAATTGTGCTTCGGGCAATGGATAAGTACCTTCTTGTTCAATTGGATTTTGAGTTGCCAACACAAAGAAAGGCTCTGGCAAATTATATGTTTGACCGGCGGCAGTTACTTTATGTTCTTGCATTGCTTCCAATAAAGCAGATTGGGTTTTGGGTGGAGTTCTGTTTATCTCATCTGCTAAAATGATGTTCGCAAAAACCGGTCCCTTTATAAACCGGAAATTTCTTTTCTTACTTACTTGATCTTCCTCAATGATTTCAGTTCCGGTTATATCACCCGGCATCAAGTCCGGAGTAAACTGAATTCTATTGAACGATAAATCCAAAGCCTCGGAAAGAGTTTTTATTAATAAAGTCTTTGCCAAACCGGGCACACCAACAAGCAGGCAATGTCCCCTGCTCAAAAGACTGATAATCATTTTATGAATGATTTCGTCTTGACCAATAATAACTTTGGCTATTTCAGATTTTACTTTTGAAATATCCCCGGCAAGTTCTTTTACTAATTGAACATCATCACGATTGGTTTCCAATTCTACCTCTAAATTCTAATTTCCCAGTAAATTTTTTCTTTTAGTTCCTTTATCCAACTTTGATAAAGACGGTTCTTCTTTTCGAACTCAGCCAGTTTTTTAATCTCTTCGTAATCCTGTTTGAGTGTAGGTTTGTGTTCAGGAATCTTTGAAATTAATTTTACGATATGGTAACCGTAAGTAACCGGATCTACATCCAACCTTTTGGGATAACTTATTTCTCCGGGTTTTAATTTACCCACCATGTCAATCATGTTTTTATCCAACTGTCCGATATCGAATGTGCCGAGTTTACCACCATACGGCGCAGTTTCTTTATCATCACTGTATTTTTTCGCCAATTCGAAAAAGTCTTTCTTGAACCTTACAACACTGTCTCTGAGTTCATTCAGAAAGTCAATTGCTTTTAAATCAGCTTCATTATCACTTTTAGGTTTAATCAATATGTGTCTAGTGTGAATTGATTCTCCTCTTCGTTCCAATAATTGAATAATGTGATAACCAACGGGAGACTCAACAATGTCGGAGGTTTCCCCTACTTCCAATGAGAATGCAGCCGATTCAAACTCGGGATAGAATATTCCCTTTTTAACAAACCCCAGGTCTCCGCCTTTTTTGGCAGAACCGGGATCATCGGAATATTTTTTTGCCAAAGCGGCAAAATCTGCTCCGTTCTTAATCGAATCCAATAATTGTTGTGCAAGTTGATAAGCTTTTTTCTTTATTCTGTCACCTTTTTGAGGATTGATAAAGATATGAGCAATCTCATATTTGGTAGGAATTACACCGAGTGAATCTCTGTATTTATTATAAAAATTTTCCACTTCCTTTCTGGAAACCTCAACATTACCGAATTTCTTCTGCTGCATCATTTGCGCCATCAAATTTTTTCTGGTATCACTGCGCAATTCTCTTTTTATTCTATCGATGCTCATTCCGTAAATTTCTTCAACTTTCTCTTTACTTCCATATTGTTGGATGTAAAAATTTATCTGGTAATCCAATTGCTGATCCACTTGTTCATCCGAAACTTGAATTGAATCCAACTCAGCCTGTGCATAAAGAAGTTTCTCTTCAACCATCGACTCTAAAATTTTTCTTTTTACGTTCTGATCATTCGGATTTAACCTTTGGCGTGCTGCAGCCATTTCGGTACGGAAATCCAGTTCGCTTTGCAATATAATCTCGTTGTCCACAACCGCTACAATTCTGTCAAGAACTTCCTGTGCAACAGTTAATCCCGAAACAGCAAATAATAACATCAATAAAACGATTTTTCTCATAAATTATTCCTAATATATTTTCACTTCGTATTTTGAATATAAGTCTTTTAGTAATCTGTTTAATTTTTGTTTTGCTTCTATAGCTCTAAGCAATTTAAATACCTTATTTTTTACAATTTCAAATTCGGGAATTTCTCCGGCGGGATATTCCTTCAATTTTTGAAATACTTGATAAGTTTCATTGTTCTGAATAATCACCGACACCTCATTATCATGAAGTTCGGAGAAATATCTTTTCAATGAAGCCGGCTCCAAATCGTTTTCGTTCATAAAAATGTTTGATTCAATTTTTGAATTACCGGCATCGGAATAAGCCTTGGCAGCATCATCCCAACCTTTTTCGAATAATACATATCTGAAATTTTCCGCAACAGCATTATCTTTAAATTCAGCCTTATTCAATAGGTAGAATGTCGAAGTCAATTTAAATTCGAGCCTGTGCTCATCAAAATATTCCTTGGCATCATCCTCGTCAATTTGAGTTTCATTTTGTTCAATCATTTGATCGAGCAACATTGCACCGGCTAATTCTTTCTCCGCTTGAGCTTTTTGCAGAAGATATTTTTCACTCTGAGTGATTTTATTCTCCTGTGCTTCCCGGTAAAGAACTTCGCGTTCGACCCAATGACGGATAAATTCATTTCTAAGCAATCTATCTTTTTTACCGTCTTCCAATGCTACGGAGAGATCGTGCTCTGTTAGCACGACATCTCCAACACGTGCAACAATTGTTTTATCCACTTTTTCTTCCTCGCACGCAGCAAGTAAAGCCAAGGAACAAAACAATGTAAGATAGATTTTATTATTTAAATGCCTTCGAAAGCTCATCGTAATAATATTCCGGTTCGTATCTATCTTTTAATTTTTGAATATATTCTTGTTCCAATTTGTTACTCAGGTACTCTTGATAATCGCTCATAAGTTCCGGTTTGGCTTCTTCGAAGGTTTTTAATCTTGCCGGTTCCTTTCCTCCCAGTTTAACAATTGACCAACCGTTACCTGCTTTGAACGGTTCGGAAATATCACCGACATTCTTAAGCTCCCATGCTTTTTGAGCCATCACACTTTTACTTACATCGGTGAGTTCAAATAAACCTGCCGTATTCTTCTTGCTTGGTCTTTCCGTAAACTGTTTTGCGAGTTCCTCGAAAGATTCACCGTTTTTAATTCTTTGATAATAATCGTTTATTAAAGAATCCTTTCTGCTGAATATTTCATAGAATGTAACCCGATCTCCAAGTTTGTAATTCTCTTTGTTTTCTTCGTAGTAATTTCTTAATCCGGCAGAATCGATTTTAATTTTATTCCAAACCTCACTTTCTTGTAGTTTGAAAATATAAATTCCGTTTCTGTAATCGTCCATTAAGTCTTTGAATTCTTCATCGGTATCAGCTATATGCATCGCCTTGTGCGCGAGTAGAACTTCACCTGCATATTTATCAATAGCTCTGGCAAATTTATTTTCGTCAAGTTTTTGATTGTAGAATTCTTTGTCTGCAACCATAAAAACAATTAAGCTGTCGGCTTTGTAAGGAATTCCTTCAACACTAAAAATAACCGAGTCTTTAATTGCATTGTAAAAGTCGGTATCGTATACTTTTGAATTAAATCTAATTGAATCCGGAAACTGAGCAGTAAAACCGACTATTGTTTTATTCGGTATATAGTTTAGTTCATTTTTTAAACTATCTTCCATCTTTGCGAAGTCTGTTTTAAATCTCTGTCTCTCGTAAATTTTTCTCAATGTATTTTTTTCAGTATCGAAGGAAGGATATT
>CAZULK010000037.1:17705-21426 GCA_964621225.1 uncultured Melioribacteraceae bacterium
GCCTTTTGCGGATTAAGTTTTCCGTTCTCATCTTTAAGGTCAATTAAAATGTGGCTTGCTTTGAGTTCGGGCACCCTCAACTGCTTTGCAGTAACTTTCATTACATGGTAGCCATATCTTGTTTTAATAGGTTCAGGATAAACTTCCCCTACTTTGCAAGTAGTCATAGCCTTATCCCATTCGTAACCAACCTGCCCGGCGGTTAACCAGTAAACATCCCCGCCTTTATCTTTGGAAAATTGATCTTGGGAATAATCCTTACAAAGCATATTCCAATCTTTGCCTTCATTCAATTGTTTAATTACTTCCAATGCTGTATCGTATGCGGATTTTGTTCCCGGAACGGTGCTGGGACGAATGAGAATATGGCTTACTCTGTATTCATATTTTCTTTCGTCGTATAATTTTCTAAGTCCTTTTTCAACTAACAATTTTTCTTTTATGAATGTGGCGCCAACTTTCTTTTGGTAAGCACTTATTTCTTTGTTGATATCTTCATCATCATAATATCCACGCACCCAGGCATCTCTGAGTTTCATTCTAAAATTAACGTAGAGATCGAGGAATTTTTTATACATTTCTTGTGAATCATCTTTAGCTTTTTCCAAGCTACCTACGTTTTTCACATAAGCTTTCTCAAATTCCTCCAATGTAATGGGAGTATCGTTAAATTCAGCAACAACAACTTGAGAAAATGATTTTCCGTTAACAAGTAACAGAAGGATAGCAACTACAAGAGAATATCCTATTTTCCGCATTAATTTTTTCCTCCAAATTCAATTTAAATTCAATTTATTAGTTTAGGCATTCGAGCCGCTAATTGCAAATAAAATAAATGAATTAAACACCTCATAACCCGAAAAGTTCTGGTGAATCCCTTAAAATTTGGAATTCCTTTCCCAAAAAACTCCGTCCCGATAACCTTGTATTTCGGGGTTCTTTTTTGCATCGAGCAATCGTTTAATTGCCAAAGCTGCATAATATTTATCTATTTCAATCCCCCCGAATTTCCTATTCAATTTTTGAGCCGTAACAATGGATGTTCCCGAACCGGCGAAGGGATCGAATACAAAGTCACCGGGCTTTGAACTTGCCAATATCAATTTTGCCATTAGCTTTTCCGGTTTCTGTGTTGGATGATCTGTATTTTCCGGCATTGACCAAAACGGAATTGAAATATCTGTCCACAAATTTGAAGGATGAGTTAATCTAAATTTCCCATTCTCCGATGAACTCCAATCCTTCGGTTTTCCTTTTTCATCTCTGTAAGGTGCAATTACACGTTTCTTTAATTTTACTGCATCAACGTTAAAATAGTATTCTTTCCCAACGGTACAAAACCATATATCTTCCGAGTTATTCTTCCAATTCTTTTTAGCTCCCCTACCTTTTTCCCTTTCCCAGGTAATTCGGTTTTGAATTGTAAGGTATTCACTCAATATTGGAGCAATTATATTGGATGTTTGCCAATCGCTGCAGACGTAAACCGTACCCGTGGATTTCATCAACGGAATTATCTTCTCCAAAACATTACGGAACCATCCGGAATATTCCTTTTGGTTCATTTTTTTGAATTTGTTCGAATTGAAAGATTTATTCAAATTATAGGGAGGATCGATTATCATCAAATCGACGAAGTTGTTGGGGAGATTTTCCACCGCTTGGAAAAAATCTCCCAATATCAGTTTATTCGTAATCCGTGAGAGTGTAGTTTTTTTATCAATCGAAATAAGTTTTTTCGAAAGTTCGTTTATCTCACTCTCGGAAAGAACAATTGTTCTATTTCTCGGGGCTCTCTTTCCTTCCATGAAAAATTAACTTACTTTCGTTCCCGTTTCTACATTTTCCCCGGGTGAAAGAGTTTGTAATTTCCCGTCCTTTGTTTCAACGGCAAGAATCATCCCTTCCGATTCTACACCAAACAATTTTGCAGGTTGAAGATTATAAACCATCACAACGTTTTTCCCGATAAGTTCTTCGGGTGAGTAACTTTGTGCTATTCCTGCAACAACTTGTCTATTGGTTTTACCAACTTCCAATTGAAGTTTCAATAATTTATTACTTTTCTTGATTTTTTCTGCAGATACAACTTTAGCCACACGTAAATCAACTTTCGAAAATTCGTCGAAAGATATATATTCTATTTTCTCTTCCTCATCTTGCTGACCGGCACTCAACTCTTCATACAACTTGTCTATAACTTCATCTTCAATCTTGGTGAAGAGTATTTCAGCCTTATTTAATTTGTGACCGGGTAATAGGTTTTCCTCTCCCGATTTAAACCAATTAACTTCCCCGGCATTTAACATCTGGAATAGTTTTTCCGATGTAAAAGGAAGTACAGGTTTGAATATTTCGGACAGAGTAAAAATAGTATTAAGACAAATGTTTATTGTTGTAGCACACTTTTCTTTGTCCGATTTGATCGATTTCCAAGGCTCGGAATCGTTGAAATATTTATTACCAGCTCGTGCAAGGTTCATCATTTCCGATACAGCATCGCGGATTTTATATGATTCGATCAATCCGGATACTTTATGCGGGGCTTGTTTTATTGTCTCCAACATCTCCTTATCCATTTCGGAAAGTTCACCCCTTGCCGGCACTTCTCCGTTAAAATGTTTATGAGCAAAAATGAATGTACGGTTGACAAAATTACCAAAGATATCCGCCAACTCATTGTTATTCTTAGCTTGGAATTCTTTCAAATAAAAATCAGTGTCTTTAGTTTCCGGCAAGTTCGAAGCTAAAGTATATCTCAAAGGATCCGAAGGAAATCTGTTCAGAAAATCAATTACGTCAATTCCCCAGCCTCTTGACTTCGAGAATTTTTTCCCTTCGAAATTCAAGAATTCATTGGCCGGCACATTCTGCGGAAGGACATATTTATCGCCACTAACGTCATTCCAAGCCATTAGCATAGCCGGGAAAATAATAGTATGGAAGACGATATTATCTTTTCCTATAAAAGCAACATATTTTGTGTTTAAGTCTTGCCAAAATTTCTTCCATAAATCGGGGTCATTCCTTTTTTGCGATAATTCTTTAGTAGCCGAAATGTATCCTAATACCGCTTCGAACCATACGTAGAGTACTTTTCCTTCTGCAGAATCGAGAGGGACTTTAACACCCCAATCCAAATCCCTCGTAACCGCACGGTCTTTCAATCCGTCTTTGAACCAGCCGCGGCAGTATTGCAAAACATTTTCCTTCCAGCCATATTTTTCGGAATTCTCTTTTATATATTTTTCAAGTCTTTCCTGGAATTTACCCAATGGGAAATACCAGTGGGAAGTTTCTTTTACTACCGGACGTTCACCTGAGATTTTGGATACAGGATTTACCAATTCCGTCGGGTCGTAAATTGAACCGCAATTTTCGCATTCGTCACTACGGGCTTCTTCATAACCGCATTTGGGGCATGTACCTTCCACATATCTGTCCGGAAGGAATTTTTTCGCCTTTTCATCGTAAAATTGTTTTGTCTTTTTCTCGGTAAGAAGACCTTGATTATAAAAAGAAAGGAAAAATTCTTGTGCCGTTTCATGATGCAGCGGCAAACTGGTTCTGGAATAAATATCGAAATCCATTCCGAATTTTTCGAATGCATCTTTATTCATATTGTGAAATCTATCAATCACATCTTTCGGGGAGACCCCCTCCTTATCTGCCGTAATGGTAATGGGTACGCCGTGTTCATCCGAACCGCATATATAAACAA
>CAZULK010000038.1:0-20920 GCA_964621225.1 uncultured Melioribacteraceae bacterium
GTATTATATTTATATTTAGAAGAATTATAGTGGGAAGATGACAGATGTTTTATAAATATGACACAGTTTATTCCCTGTTATAAATGCACTCTATTTCGCAAATATCGCAAACCTCGGAATCACCGCATTTTGCAATATGTTCAGTCATCTCTTCGGCAAATTTTTTAACTGTATCTGAATCGGTGCAATAGTAATCCATGAATTTCAGTAATTTCTCTGTTGTTTCTGAACTGATTAGGTGTTCCACTTTGCATGCATCCTCAAGTGCGGTTTGTTCACTAACTCCCAATACTCTCGTGAAAAACAATGAAAGGAGTCTGCGGTTGCAAAGAATATTGTTTATTAATCTTTCCGATTCTTTTGTAAGATGAAAGAATTTATTTTCGTCCTCGTAAATAAATCCACGCTCTTTCAGTTTTTTTAAAGTAATAAATGCCGAACCACGGGAAATCTTTAAATGCCGTGAAACGTCGGAACCACGTGCGTAACCGAATTTTTGAAGCAGTTCATATATTGCCCAAAGATGATGAAAGCTACTATGGGTTAGTTCGGTATCTTCAAATTTTTTCCAAATTTCCATTTATTTATTACTCCTAATTGTCACGAATTCAGAAATTTACTAACTAATATATGAAATGTTTAAATTTTCTCTAAATGGTTTAGTTTGTAAAATTTAAAATATTGTTTAATTTACGATTTAAGTTCAAAAAATTCCGATAAAGATATGAGCAAAAGAGCACACACCTTATATGTAGGAATGTTTTTCCTTGTAGGAATTAGCGTAACATTCTTAATTTCTTATCATGCTTATGAATATTATTCTCTCCCTTTAAAAGAAAGATTTTACAGTCCTTTACATAACAATTTTAAGCCAAGCGGGATTTATGGTCATGCAATGGGAATCGTCGGTACGCTGATGATGATTTTCGGAGTGGCTATTTATATGGTTCGCAAAAGATGGCGTAAAATTATGAGATGGGGAGTACTAAAACATTGGCTGGAATTTCACATATTCATGTGTACTGTCGGTCCTATTTTAGTATTGTTCCATACAGCAATGAAATTCGGTGGCATAGTATCGGTTTCTTTTTGGAGTATGGTTGCGGTTGTATTGAGCGGATTTATAGGTCGATTCATTTATGTAAGAATTCCGAGAACTTTGCAAGGGCAGGAAGTAGATTTTTCTCAACTGAAAAAAGAAAGTGATGAAATTACCGATATGTTGAGGAACATGTATAAAGTAAACGAGGAGATTATTTCTAAGATCGAAAACTTCGAAAGAAGCGAAGATTATAAAGATATTAGTCTTAGTAAAATTGTTCCGGTAATAATTAAAGACTATTTCAGAGGAAGGAAATTAAAGA
Source organism: uncultured Melioribacteraceae bacterium (assembly GCA_964621225.1). Classification (GTDB taxonomy): domain Bacteria; phylum Bacteroidota; class Ignavibacteria; order Ignavibacteriales; family Melioribacteraceae; genus CAYNUJ01. The sequence continues at coordinate 1,365 of CAZULK010000038.1, forward strand.
AAACTTTGCATCATAACATTAAGTTGGTTTACGACTTGCACGATAAAGCAGCTAAAGATATTATTAAAGCTATCGATAATAAATTGTTGCTGGTAAGAAGAATCGGATTACTTCGTACAATGCAGAAACTATTCCACTATTGGCATGTTGCACATTTGCCATTTGCAATTATTATGTTTGCCATAATGCTTATTCATGTTGGTGTTACAATAGCATTCGGATACAAGTGGATATTCTAAGGAGATAGCATGGAAGTTTTATTAGAGAATTTGATCACTTACGGTTTATTGATAATCATAATAGGTGTCACGCTATTTATTTATCTAAGAAAACACAAAAAGGAATCTAAAAAGACCATTCAAAAAATAAAAAAAGCCAAAGAATTTGGGTTCCACGAGCCTGTATCTCTCCATCCGGTTATTGATTATGATAGTTGCATTGGCAGTGGTGCTTGCGTTGAAGCTTGTCCGGAACAGGATATATTGGGATTGGTTAACGGAAAGGGTGCTACTATAAATGCTTCCCGCTGTGTGGGTCATGGAGCATGTTTTCATGCGTGTCCCGTTCAAGCAATTTCTTTGGTAATGGGAACAGAAAAAAGAGGTGTAGACCTTCCACACGTAAGTCAAAATTACGAGAGCAACGTACCAGGTATATACATAGCCGGTGAATTAGGAGGAATGGGTTTAATTAAGAATGCAGTAGAACAAGGGAAATTAGCTGTTGATTATATTGCTAAAAGCATTAAAAGATCGGGAAGGGCTGAATATGATATAATTGTTATAGGTGCCGGACCTGCCGGAATTTCAGCAACGTTGAATGCTAAAAAACATAAGTTAAAGCATTTAACAATTGAGCAGGAAACTTTAGGTGGGACTGTTTATTCATTCCCGAGGGCGAAAATTGTAATGACTTCTCCGATGGATCTTCCGTTATATGGAAAAGTAAAATTGGTTGAAACAAAAAAAGATCAGTTATTGGAAATTTGGCGCGAAGTACTGGAAAAGAATAAAATTACTATCAATGAACAAGAACGGGTTGTGAGCGTGAAAAAATCTGCTGATTTTATTACTGTGGAAACCACGAAAGGAAAATATACAACTGAAACCGTTCTATTGGCAATTGGTAGAAGAGGAACACCCAGAAAACTTGGTGTTCCGGGAGAAGATAAACCAAAGGTTTATTATAAATTATTGGAGCCTGAACTTATACATCAGCAAGATATTTTGGTAGTCGGTGGAGGTGATTCTGCTGTGGAAAGCGCAATGCTTTTAGCAGATGAAGATAATAGAGTAACACTTTCATACAGAAGTGAGAGTTTCAAAAGAATAAAACCAAAAAATCTTGAAAGAATAAACGAGTATGCAAATAAAGGAAAAATAAATATTCTTTATTCGACTAACGTAAAAGAAATATTTGACGACAAAGTAATTCTCGTTGATAAAGAAAATAATGAAATAGAATTAAAGAATGATCTTGTTTATGTCTTTGCTGGAGGAATTTTACCAAATAAATTCCTCGAAGATATGGGCATAACTATAACTAAACGTTTTGGCGAAGTAATAATGAAGCACAAATGAAAAAGATAATATTCACACTCTGTTTTTTGCCGGCGATTATTTTTGCCCAAATATCACCGGGAGACCTTTCCGAATTTCATAAAGATTTGGAAGGGTTGAGTAACTGTACCAAATGCCATGTTCTTGGGGAAAAGGTAACAAATGCCAAGTGTTTGGATTGCCACGAGAAAGTTCAAAATTTAATTGATATGAATCGTGGCTTTCATGCGAACAGTGAAACTAAAAAGAAGGAATGTAAATCTTGTCACCCCGAGCATTTTGGACGAGATTTCAATTTGATAAAATTTGACAAGGATAAATTTGACCACTCACAAACGGGATATGTATTGGAAGGCAAACATGCCGATACAAAATGTGAAGAGTGCCATAAGAGAGAATTTATTTCCGATAAAGATTTGAAGAAGAAAAAAGGGACTTTCCTGGGTTTGGAGAGGGATTGTAAATCTTGTCACACGGATTATCATCAAGGAACATTATCTGATGATTGTGCATCGTGCCACAATACTCAAAGTTTTCGTCCGGCACCCAAATTTGACCATAACAATGCACAATTCAAACTTACCGGTAAGCATATAGATACAGACTGTTTGAAATGCCATAAAAAAACATCAAGGAATAATAAAGAATTTCAACAGTTCAAGAATCTAAAATTTGCTTCATGCGAAAATTGTCATAAAGACCCGCACAGAGGTAATTTCGGTAAAAATTGTGAAGGATGCCATACAACTGAATCTTTCCATATCATAAGGAATCAGAAAAATTTTAATCATGATAAAACTAAATTCCCGTTGAAAGGGAAACATCAATCCGTTAAGTGTGCCGATTGTCATGGAAACGCTTTCCAAAAGAAACCGAAGTTCGCACTATGCATAGATTGTCACGAAGATTATCACAAAGGTGAAATATCGAAAGTGAACGGGAAGATGCAAGATTGTTCAGTGTGTCATACTGTTAATGGATTTACAGAATCAAAATTTGGTATAGGAGAACATTTGCAAATAGACTTCAAGCTTGAAGGTTCTCATCTTGCTGTGCCTTGTATCAATTGCCATTATAAAAATGAAAAATGGAAATTTGATTTTGCAACAACCCGTTGTGCCGAATGCCATGAAAATATTCATGAAAAATTCATATCTGCAAAATTCACACAAGATGGATGCGAAAAATGCCATTCTGTTGAATCTTGGGAAAAGACCAAAGAATTTGATCATTCGGAAACAAAATTTGAATTAATTGGTAAACATAAAAATGTGAAATGCGGAGATTGTCATTTTGATAGAACTCATGAACCGTTTATACAAAAATTTAAAAATATGAACTCGGAATGTGAGGCATGTCACAAAGATGTTCATTATTCACAATTTGCTGTTTCAGGTAAAACGAATTGCAATAGCTGTCATACCCCCGAAAATTGGGGAGCAAACAAGTTTGACCACGAGAAAACAAGGTTTTCTCTTACAGGAGCGCACTCAAAAGTTCAGTGCTTTGAATGTCACAAAGTGGTTCAAGAAAAGACTAAACGTTATGTTAAATTCAAAATAGAAGATATAAGATGCGCAAGTTGTCATACATCATAATAGTATTTTGTTTCTCGTCTTTGGTATTAGCACAATCACCTCACGGCGGGAATTTGACCATCGACTGCGGAGATTGTCATACTTCGCAAGAACAAGGGTGGCAAGTAGATGTCACTCAAATGAAATTTTCTCACGAGTCAACGGGATTCTCATTAACGGGAGAACATAAATTTGTTGACTGCGCATCATGCCATAAGGATTTGGTTTTCTCGAACGTAAAAGAGGATTGTTCCTCTTGTCATACTGATGTTCATGAAAACACTGTTGGTTTGGATTGCGCTAGATGTCACGATCCCTCAGGATGGGTGGTTGAAAATATAACAAATATACATAACCAAAGCCGCTTCCCGTTATTGGGTCCCCACTCTCAGGCTGATTGTAATCAATGCCATAACACAGTTGGTTCGAAAGTGAATTTTGAACCGTTGGGAGCTGACTGTTACTCATGCCATAGTCAAAATTACAATGCTGCTAAGAATCCTGACCACGTGGCGGGGAACTATTCTAAAGATTGCTCAACTTGCCATTCACCCGATGCAACAGATTGGAGTTTTTCTGCTGTTGACCATAGTTTCTTCCCTTTGGTTGGAGGTCATGCAGTAAACAACTGTTTCAATTGCCATAAGGGTGGACAATTCGACGACACTCCAAAGGATTGCTATGCTTGTCATTCTTCAGACTATAGTTCAGCCGTTAATCCGAATCATGTTCAGTTGAATTTCCCAACCGATTGTTCTCAATGCCATAGTTTGAATCCCGGATGGAAACCTGTCGATTTTAATCACGACAGTTTTTTCAGATTGGTTGGAGCACATAATACTATTAGAAACGAATGTAGTAAATGCCATTTGACTGATAATTTTGCAGATGCACCTACGGATTGTTACGGTTGTCATCAATCTACTTACGAAGGTACAACCAATCCGGATCACAAAGCAGCTGGATTCCCAACGGATTGTAAGCAATGTCATACAGAGAACGCTTGGTCTCCTGCATCATTTAACCACGATGATTTCTTTGCTTTAACCGGTGCTCATGACCAAATAAGAAACGATTGTCAAAAATGTCATACAACAAGTGATTATTCGGCCGCACCTACGGAATGCTACGGCTGTCACGCAGATAATTATAACAATACAACAAATCCGAATCATGCTCAATTGAATTTTGCAACAACTTGCGAAACTTGCCACACAACAACGGCTTGGACACCCGCAACTTTTGACCACGACGGTCAATATTTCCCAATTTATTCTGGTAAACATAACGGTGAATGGAATGCATGTTCCGATTGCCATACGGATAATTCAAATTATCAAGTATTTTCATGCATAACGTGCCACGAACATAATCAATCGAAAATGAACGAAGAACATGGAGGCGTTAACGGATACGTATATGAAAGCAATGCATGTCTCTCATGTCATCCTACAGGCGGAGGAGAAGGCGGTGACGGTGGTGATGGAGCATTTAATCATATCAATACTGCTTTCCCCTTAATAGGAGCTCATCAAGGTAACAGTTGTACGGATTGCCATACGACATCATTCCAGGGAACAAGCATGGAATGCCAAAGCTGTCACTTAAATGCCTTCCAAACTGCAAGTAATCCGAATCATCAATCTTTGGGATTCAGTCAGGATTGCTCACAATGCCATTCATCCGAACCGGATTGGCCGATAACTCAATTCCCTGTGCACGATCAAATATTTGCTTTGGAAGGAGCCCATGCACAGATTTCATCCGATTGTTCGAAATGTCACACAACTCAAAATTACGCTGATACTCCTAGTGAATGTGCCGGATGCCATCAAACAGATTATAACAATGCAAAAAATCCTGATCACTCAGCACTTAATTTTCCGACAGATTGTTCTAAATGCCACACTACCGATCCTGATTGGTCTCCGGCAACGTTTAACCATGACGATTACTTTGCATTGACCGGTGCTCATGATCAAATAAGGAGTGATTGTTCGAAATGTCACACAACTCAAAATTACGCTGATACTCCTAGTGAATGTGCCGGATGCCATCAAACAGATTATAACAATGCAAAAAATCCTGATCACTCAGCTCTGAATTTGCCGACCGATTGTTCGAAATGTCACACCACCGATCCCGGTTGGTCTCCGGCAGAGTTTACGATTCACGATCAATTCTTCCAATTGGTTGGAGCTCATGCTGCAATAGCAATCGACTGTGCTAAATGTCATACTACACAGAATTATGCCGATGCACCCTCCGAGTGTATTGGATGCCATCAAACGGATTATCAAAATACTAATAATCCAAATCATACTGCAGCAAATTTCCCGAATACCTGTTTAGATTGTCATACTCAAAATGCATGGAAACCTGCTACATTCGATCATGATAATCAATACTTCCCGATTTATTCTGGTAAGCATAACGGGGAATGGAATATTTGTGCAGACTGTCATACAAACAGTGCGGATTACGGAGTATTTAGTTGTATTGATTGCCATGAACACAATCAATCATCAATGAATAGCGAACATAGTGGAGTAACTGGATATTCTTATACATCGAGTGCTTGCTATGATTGTCATCCCACTGGTGGTGGAGAAGGTGACGGAGGAGACGATGGTAAAGCATTAAAAATTAAGAAAATAAAATGAAAAAAATAATATTTATAATATATTCTCTGATATTAGTTAATTTAAACTTTGCGCAAAAGATTGCCGTAGAAGGTAATATATCCTTTGTTGCCAAAGACAATGTTTATGTAAACTTTGAATCGACCGAAGGAATAGAAGTATCGGATACGCTGTTCGGGAAGAATAAGAACCCATTGTTACTTGTGAAATATAAATCCTCTACATCGGTAGCAGCCATAAAGCTTCCGGGTGCTGCTGTAAAGAAAGGTGACGTTGTAATTGCGTATGCTGAATTGAAAAGCAGGGAAGGGAAAAAAGAAGAGAAATTTGATTTATCAAAGTACGATAAATCAAGTGGAAAGAATGTTAAAGGTATTTCGAGCAGGGAAAGGTATTCCGGCAAAATAGGGATCACTTCATACTCCAATTTTTCGAATACCAACAACATTATTGATTATCAAAGATGGAGATATGCTCTTTCCCTTGGTGCTTGGAACATGTTCAATTCAGATTTTTCTTTTACAACATATGCTACAATGAATTACAGAGCAGATCAGTGGAGCGACATTAAGTCCAATTTCAGTCAAGCCCTTCGAGTTTATGATTTCGCAATCAATTATAAACCTTCGGAAATTTTATCTTTTTGGGTTGGCAGAAGAATAAATCAAAAAGTTGCAAATATAAGTGTAATTGATGGAGGTTCAGCCGAAATCTCGCTGGGAGGAATTAATGTTGGACTGTTGGCTGGTTCGCGTCCTAATCCGGGGGATTTCGGCGTTAATTTTAATTACTTGGAATACGGGGCTTATTTCAGCAGAGATGATTCTCTGGCAAATGGAAAAATGACAAATACCCTTGCACTAATGCAACAGTTAAACCATCAGAAAGTTGACAGGCGTTTTCTCTATTTCCAACATTCCGATAATATTTTTAACAATATGAATATCTTCTTTTCAACCGAATTGGATTTATATAAGAATATAAACGGAATAGAAGAAAACATTTTCAGGCTTACCGGATTTTATCTTTCATTACGGTATCGTTTTTCACATTCTGTTTCTGCCTCTATTTCTTACGATGAAAGGAAAAATGTAATTTACTACGAAACTTATAAATCGTATGCCGAAAAATTATTCGACGAAGCAGTAAGAAGGGGAGCAAGAATAAGAGTGAATTTCCGTCCTTTCAAATATGTTTCCGCTTCGGTTAATGCCGGTTTCAGGAATAGAGACGGGGATAAACAACCGAATGTTAATTTGGGCGGATCAGTTTCCCATTCAAAATTACCGTTTTTTAATTTATCCGGTTCTCTAAGCGGTAATTTTATCAATACCAGTTATCTTACCGGTGGATCTGTTGGGTTGCGTTTTATGAGATCCTTCTTTAACGGTTTCATGAATTCTTCCTTGAGTATGAAAGGTTTGTTCTATGCATACGGTGTAGGGGAATTATTGATCAATCAAAACGTATTGGGATTTGATGTTTCTTTCAACTTAATGAAAAAATTATCTCTTACAATTACCCATGAAAGTGTCTTTGAAGGAAGGGATACATTCGGAAGAACATTTATTAGTTTAAATCAAAGATTTTGATTTATAATTATTTTATGTATTTTTGTAGGAAGGAAGCCATCACCTGCCGGGGTTAAACAGGTGATGGCGATTGTAGCACGGGGTTTTAGGGTATTGTATGGGGTAGGAGGTTAATTAAAATTTTCTGCCTCATGCTTTACTAAACTTTCCAACAAAGAATCGGTAGTAGTTGCAAATTCTTCAATTCTTGCAATACACTCCATCGCTTTCGGGTTACCTTTCAACATCTTTTTAAGAATATCCAATTTTTCCAGCACCTCTTTCGCGTTCAAATTTCCATCGAGTTTAGAGGAAATATCATCCAAAATATGTTTTGTTTTGGCTGTCATATTTTGTTTGTTTTTCAGATGTACGAATTTCTCTTTCAGTAAATTCAATTCATTGATTTGTCTTTTCATGAAGTGATGTAGTAGTGTGTTTTCCAATGAAATAGCTATTGTAGCTCCAATATTCTCGAGGTAGAATTTATCTTCATCGTTAAATTCTCCCTCTTTTTTATTTATCAATTCAAATGCACCGATTATCTTTCCCTCAAAATTTTTCAGTGGTACACAAATTATGTTTCTTGTTTGGAATCCTGTTTTTTTGTCGAATGAATCGTTGAAATAGGGGGAGGATTTGGGGTCGTTTGTAATGTATGTTTCTCCCGTTTGAATAACTCTGCCAACAACTCCTTTTCCTACCGGGATTTTAATGAGTCTGTTCTCCATCCCAATTGCCACACGGGAAATCAATTCGGTTCTGGCTTTATTTAATACAAATACCGATGCTCTTTCAGAGTTGAATGCCTCCATTGCTCTTTTGGAAATGGTATAGAATAATTCGGTTGTATCGTCTATTGCCGCAAATTCTTGAGACAATTTAAATAGCATCAGTAATTTTTTCTTGTCTAGTTTACCTGTAAAACGTGCTTCTTGGGATTCCTCGTCATTTTTACATAAAATTACATTCATCAACGATTTCTGCAACTGCTCTTGTGTGAATGGGACTCTGATAAATTTATTGATTTTACCCCCGAAAATTTTCGGCCAATTATCTACGTAAAACGGAGAGATTACAACAAGAGGAGTGTCTTCGCAAATCTCCGCAACTTTATCGAAATATTGTATTTCGGTTGGGCTTGGAGTCTCTATGCTTATGGCAATTAAATTATATTTTTTCAGTTTAATTTTATTCAAACCCATATCATTTTTGTTTGCCAAATGAAGATTGCATTTTTCGGTTATCGGGTTTTCCGAAATGGAGGAGATTATTTTTGAATCGTTTGCCAATATTATTATGTCGGGCAGTGTACCCATTTTGTTGTCCTCCGAAAAATTGATTTCAATATAGTATTAATCGGTGATCAAATTTGTGATGTAGGTCTTATCAACTTTCTCAAAGTAGTAATTTGTGACGTAGAGCAAATTCGGATCACCCGGATAAATTTCAGACATCGGAGAAAGCGGAGAAGAATAAGTGAGATTTGAGGACTTTTTTGTCCTATCCGCTACAATATAGAAAGGAATATTATAATTTTTTGCACAAATTGCAAGGGTTAAGGATCCGGTTTTGTTAATGATTGAACCATCCTTGAGGATTTTATCTGCTCCCACAATCGCAAAATCACACGATTTTATTTCGCTTCCAATCTGTGCTTCTGTAATCAGTTTAACTTTCGCTCCGCATTTAGCAAGATTTTCGGCCAGAATAATGCCTTCGTTCTTAGGCCGGGATTCACAAACCAGAATTTCAATCCCTACAAAATCAGTTAAAATAAGTTTGAATATTTGATAAACTGTATTGCTATTGGAAATTGTGATAATTTTGGAATTGTCTCTTAAAACGGGCTTTAATTTGGAGTAAATCTTGTTAATTGCCGATAAATTATCTTTGGTCAAATTATTTAATAAATCAATAGTTTCTTTTTTACCCTCAACGCTATTTAATTTATCACAGAGAAATTGAATAGATTCAAAATGGGAAAGATTATTTTGAATCTGATTGAGAAAATAGTTTTTCCGGTTCAGAAATTCATCCGGTTGCTCTTTTATCAGAGCAATTATCGAATGGAAAATTTCGTTACTACCGGAAGTTTTGTCATTAAGTACAAGTTCCAGTTTTGAACTAAATTCACTCATCTTTTGATGAATATTTAAAACCTTTAACCGGTTCTCTGATTGTAAGCACCGGACATGGAGCTTTTCGAACAACCTTTTCTGCAGTGGATCCAAACAAAAGATGTTCAACACCTGTATGACCGTGAGTTGCAATAATTATAAGATCAATATCATACTCGGAAGCAGCTTGAATTATTTCGATAAAAGGTCTGCCGGTACGTACTATCGTCTCATATTCAACAAGTCCCATCAAGTGGGCTTCTGCCAGTGAATTCAATTCATTCTTACCGCGCTCTACAAAATCCTCGCTTGTATCCGGAATTGCAATTTGTCCCATACTGAAATCTGCAGGGTAGAGAACAGGTTCAACGACGTAAATGAGATATACTTTTGCATCGAAGGACCTTGCAAAGTCGGTAGCATATTTTAATGCCTTTAGGGAATAGTCAGAAAAATCAACAGGAACTAGTATTTTACTTATCTGTTGCATTTTTCTCTCCTTGTAGTTTGATGAACTCTTCGGTTAATTTACTAAATTGATCATTTAATCGTCTGAGTCTAACTGTTATCATTGTTGCCAACCCTCTCAAAATATGAACACCTTTGGATGGGTACTTATCGATGAATTCATCCAAATCGGGCTTAAAGATTACAGCGACGCTGGTATCTTCTGTTGCTATGGCGGAAGCGGAACGGATTTCATTATCCAACATTGCTAGTTCACCGAAGAAATCGCCACGGCTTAATGTTGTTAAATCTTGTTCAATTCCCGTACCGTTTTCCTGACGGATTACAACTTCTCCCTCGCGTATTATGTATAAACCTATACCCGGGTCGCCTTCGTAGAAGATATATTCACCCTTTTGATAAACTCTGTTGTGCATTATTTCCAAAAGAAGCCGAATATACTTTCTGCTAAGTTTTTGAAAGGGGGGCATAGATTTAAGCACTTCTTCCAGATCCGCTTCCTCGGATGCAGATTTGAAAAGATTCGACCAAAAACTGCTTCTTGTTATCATTAATTCTCTTTTATCCATATATACCTCTCAATTGAATAATCCGGATTCGGCCAATCTCCAAAGGGATTGACAAGGAAATTTATTTTCGTACAAAGCTCTTCCTATTATTACTGAATCGATTCCAGCATCGCAGTTTTCGTCGATGCAATGTAAATCGGCATAACAGGAAACACCACCCGAATGAGTAACTTTTACTCCTGTTGCTTCAGCAATCATACGGGAAAGTTCAACATTTGGTCCCGATAGCATTCCGTTTCTATTAACGTCGGTAACAATTAATCTTTCGGCTCCCAAATCAATCAATCGTTTGCTGTATTCAACCGGATTTAATCCTGTCCTTTCTTTACGACCGTGAATTACAACTTCATTATCAATTACATCGACTGCTGCAGAAATTCTGATAGCACCGTAAGTCTTTATAAGTTCGGAAAATAACAAAGGCTGATCGTAAGCCAATGAACCGATAACTATTCTATAAACACCCGAATCGAATGCCAGTTCCACATCTTTTGCAGTGCTTATTCCGCCTCCGAATTCAACGGGAATAACAACCGAATCACAAATCTCTTTGACTATATCTATATTTTTAAGACTATGTTCTTGGGAAAGATCGAAGTCTACTACGTGAATAATCTTTGCATTTTCCGCTCTCCAGAGCATCGCAGTTTCCACCGGGTCATTACCATAATCCTCACTTTGTACTTCCGGAATACCTTTTACTACGCGGACAGTTTTTCTATCTTTGATATCAATTGACGGTATAACTAACAGATTGCTCATTGCAATTTCCACTTTCCATTATCTTTGATAGATTTTCTGGAGATAATTAATTTTTGAATTTCACTTGTACCTTCAAATATACGTAAAATTCTGGCATCTCGGTAGAATCTTTCAATAGGCAACTCCCTTGAAAATCCCATGCCTCCGTGAATTTGAAGAGCTTTATCTGCCACTTCGGAAACAGCTTCGGAACAATATAGCTTAACTATTGCTGCCTGTTGGGATATATCTTTCCCGTCGTCGTAATCTTTCGCAGTTCTGTAAAGCATACTTTCCATAGCGTAAATCTGTGTAGTCATTTCAGCAATCATAAACTGGACTGCTTGAAATTTTACTATTGATTCGTCGAATTGTTTCCTTTCTTTCGCATATTGAACTGACATCTCAAGCAATTCTTTGGCAGCGCCCAACGAGCAAGCACCTATTCCCAATCTTCCCGTATCGAGGGTTTTCATAGCAATCAAAAATCCCCGTCCTTCTTTGCCTATGACATTTTCTTCCGGTACTTTAACATTATCGAATTGAATTGCATTAGTCCTGCTTCCTTTAATTCCTAACTTTTTTTCATCGGGGCCTACCGACACTCCGGGGAAGTCTTTTTCTACAACGAAGCCTGTTATACCTTTTTCGGTTTTGGCAAATACAGAAAATACATCAGCAATCGCACCGTTTGTTATCCAAAGTTTTTCACCGTTCAATACCCAGCCGTCATTATCTTTCACTGCAGTAGTCTTTAGGTTGAACGCGTCAGATCCGGCGTTCGGTTCGGTTAAAGCAAAAGCCGCGATTTTATCCCCCGAAAGAAGATCCGGTAAATATTTCCTTTTTAATTCTTCGCTTCCGCCTAAATAAATTGCATTTGTTCCAATTGATTGATGAGCGCCTATCATAGCAGCTGTAGAGCCGCATGCCCGCGTTACTTCCTCCTGGGCAATGCAATATCCTATCTCACCAAATCCGCCCCCGCCATATTCTTCCGGGAAGGCGGTTCCCAATAATCCAACTTCTCCTAATTTTTTAATTAATTCCTCAGGTATATTTTCTTCCGCATCAATCTTGGCAGCAATCGGTCTTATTTCGGCATCAGTGAATTCTCTGACCATATTCCGTAGCATATTATGTTCTTCCGTAAAAGGTAAAGCCATATAAATATTTTCTCCGTAAATTTGATTATTATTAAATTATAAATGTAATGAAATTTATAAATAATAATCATAAAATCGGGTGAGGCATGAAAAAAGATTATTTATTATCCCTACCGGACGGAGAAAAATTGGAAATCACAACTTTTGGTGATCCTTCTAACTGCAGTAAGGCGTTAATTTGCGTTCACGGATTCAAAGGTTTTAAAGACTGGGGCTTTTGGCCGGTTGTTGGAGATTACTTTTCTAATGAAGGTATTTTCACAATAACATTTAATTTTTCTCATAACGGTGTCGGTTTGAAGTCTACAGAGTTTAACGAATTGGAAAAATTTGCCAATAATACATTCAGTCGTGAAGTAAGTGAATTAAAGGAATTGATTAAAGCAACCGTAAACGGATTTTTTGAAAATGTTTCATTTCCAAAGGTTTCTGTTTTGGGTCATAGCCGGGGAGGGGCAGATTCAATACTTGCATCGTGGAAAAATGAGAATGTAGAAAAGTTGGTTACTTGGGCGTCCATCGCAAAATTAGATAGATATTCCGATAGACAAAAAGAAGAATGGAAAGAAAAAGGTTTTTGGGAAGTATTGAATACAAGAACAAATCAACTGATGCGACTAAATTATTCGTTACTGGAAGATATCCTTAAGAATAAAGATACTTCTCTAAATTTAGAGCGTGCTGTAAGTGAGTTGGAAATTCCTTATTTGATTTTGCACGGTGACCAGGATTTGGCAGTTCCGGTGGATGAAGCAAAGCAAATATATGAGTGGTCTAATAAAGAAAATACTCAGATTCATATAATCGAAAAAACGGGACACACTTTTGATATAAAACATCCGTTCGAGGAAACAAATTCAAAATTTGAACAATTAATTAGTCTTACGCTGAATTTTCTAAAAAATTAGCTTTAATTTTTCTTTTAAAAAAATAATTTTTGCATTTTATTTCTTGAGTAAAAATTGTTAAATTGAAGTGAAAATTGTGTTTTCTGTTAACTTTTAAGAGTATTGTCCATGGGAATTAAGAATGTAGTTTTTATCGTTGTTTTCATAGCCGCATTTTCATTCTTATTTTATAACATCAAACGAATAATTAGTTATTTAAAATTAGGTCAGTCTGAGGACAGATTTGACAACATTCCTCAAAGAATTAAAAACGTTTTAAAAATAGCATTCGGTCAGTCGAAACTTCTGCGCGACAAGGTTGCCGGAACGATTCACTTTCTGATATTTTGGGGATTCATGCTTTTCCTCTTCGCCGTCTCGGAAGCAATATTCCAAGGGTTTTATTCAAATTTCAGTTGGGAATTTACCGGACCTTTTTATGCAGTAATAACATTGGTTCAGGACGTCTTTGGAGTATTCGTGCTTTTAGCCGTTATCTCAGCATTGGTAAGAAGATATATTATTAAAGTTCCCCGGCTTGAAAATACTACGGCAGCAAAACTTGATGCTACGTTCATACTGATTTTGATATCCGTAGTTGTAATCTCGATGTTTGGTCAAAATGCGGCGTTAATAGCAAAACATAATTTTACTCTTGCTGAATTTGAAGTTCGCCCGGTTTCATCTTTCTTGGCTTCGGTTTTATTTTCTAATTCCAGTGATCCGTCTCTATTCTTTGAAATATTTTGGTGGATGCACATTCTGGTAATTTTCGGTTTTATGAACTTCCTCCCATACTCAAAACATTTTCATGTAATGACTTCAATACCGAATGTATTTTTCGGTAAACTCCAGGATAAGAAGTTTGTTCTGAAACCACTGAATTTGGAAGACGAAGAAGCGGAACAATTCGGTGCCGAAGATGTTGAGCATTTGACTTGGAAGAATTTATTAGACGGTTTTGCATGTACGGAATGCGGTAGATGTAATTCCGTTTGCCCGGCAGCCACTACCGGGAAAGCGCTTCACCCAAGAGACATTATTGTAAATATACGTCACAGATTGGAAGACAAAGCTCCATTGCTTTTGAAAGGAGAGGATTCCGGTGAAGTAATTGAAAAAACTTTAGTTCACAATTACATTAAAGACGAAGAACTTTGGGCATGCACAACATGTTCGGCTTGTATGTATGAATGCCCTGTAACTATTGAACATGTGGATTCAATAGTTGAAATGAGACGTAATTTAGTGTTAATGGAATCTTCATTCCCTTCTGAAATGAATACCGTATTCAAAAATTTGGAAACAAATTTCAATCCATGGGCATTTAATCATCAAGACAGAGCCGCATGGGCAGAAGGAATGGAAGTAAAAACAATGGCTGAAGACCCCGATACTGAATATCTTTTCTGGGTTGGATGCGCCGGATCTTTCGATGCGAGATATCAAAAAGTAACAAAGGCATTTGCCGATATAATGTTAAAAGCCGGAGTGAATTTCAGAATTCTCGGTACCGAAGAAAAATGTAACGGTGATACAGCCCGCAGACTGGGGAATGAATATCTTGCTCAAATGATGATGCAAGAAAACATAGAAACACTTAATAAATATAATGTTAAGAAAATTGTAACCGGCTGTCCTCATTGTTACAATTCTTTGAAAAATGAATATCCGCAATTCGGTGGTAATTTTGAAGTTATACACCACTCGGAGATGATAGAAAAATTACTTGAGGAAGGAAAAATAAAATTAAATTCCGCCGAAAAATCCAAAATCACTTATCACGATTCTTGCTACCTCGGTAGATACAATAATATTTATGATTCTCCGAGGAATAGTCTCTCAAAACTGGACGGAATTGATTATGTAGAGATGGAAAGGTCGAAAGATAAAGGATTCTGCTGTGGTGCCGGAGGCGGAAGAATGTTTTTGGAAGAGACCGAAGGTACCAGAATAAATGAAAACCGTACCCAGGAGGCTATTGAAACCGGCGCCGATACCATTGCATCTGCATGTCCGTTCTGTATGACAATGTTAAGCGACGGTACAAAGACTTTGGGTAAGAATGAAGAAGTTGCAGTTAAAGATATTGCAGAATTAATTCATGAAAGAATAACTAATTAACCACTCACTAAACTTAGGAGGTATATACATGAGCGATAAGTATAACGCTTTAATCGAACATCTCAAAAGCATGGAATCTGATATTGAAAAATTCTATGTTAAGGGACAATCCGCTGCGGGAACAAGAATTAGAAAAGCCTTGAGCGAATTGAAAAAAATGGCTCAAGATATGCGTAATGAAATCCAAGAAATAAAAGCGCAAAGAAAAGGCTGATTCTTTTTTTCCGGGCTGTATACTGTTTGAATTTTTGGGGAGGTAAAAAATTTAGGTATACAGCCCTTTTTATATCTATGAAAAAATCATTTCTCTACATAGTTTCGGTTATTTATATTTTATCCCTTGGGTGGGCTCCGTACAAAGCTAATCAACATAGCCAATTTTTATCCGATACGACAATTTATAATGATTCTCTTGTCTTGAGAGATTCAACAGAAACTGTTGTGATAAGCGCTGTGGGCGACATAATGTGTCATGCAACCCAGATGAATTACGCCCGGGTTGATTCAACACATTTCGATTTTAATCCCGTCTTTCGGGAAGTCAAAAAATACCTCAACTCTACCGATTTGATGCTGGGAAATTTGGAAACCGTTTTAGCGGGAAGGGAGAGGGGATTAAAAGGGTACCCGGTTTTCAATACTCCCGACGAGTTTTTATATGCATTAAAAAATTCCGGCTTCGATCATCTTTTCCTTTCGAATAATCATATCCTCGATATGGGTTGGGAAGGGGCGAGGAGAACAGCGCGTTTAATCGATTCCCTCGGAATGGGATATTCCGGGGTAGTTGTAAAATCTGATAAATCAGATTCATTAAGAATATATAATGTAAAAGGGATTAAAATCGGGGTTGCCAGTTTTACATACGGTCACAACCACAGCGACGAGCTCGCCGGTTCAAAAATATTAAGAATTGAGAAGGATGCTTTAGAAAATACTATCAACTCTGCCAAAAGATTTCATAAAGTTGATGTGATGATCGTATATTTTCATTTTGGCAAAGAATATTCAAGATATCCATCCGATTATCAGAAACGGGTTGTAAGATGGGCTGTGGATGCCGGAGCCGATTTGATATTCGCTTCCCATCCGCACGTAATTCAACCGGTTGAGTTCATAAAATCGAACAATTCTATTTTCGACTCAGTCCTTGTGACTTATTCCTTAGGGAATTTTGTTTCCAATCAAAGATGGAGGTTTTCCGATTGTGGAATAATAATCAATGTTCGAATAGAAAAGAATAAATACTCTGATGCTATCAAATTAAAGAAAGTTGATTTCATTCCGGTTTGGGTGTATAAGGGGAGAACCGATAGATCGCAAGCTGAATATGTAATTTTTCCTGCCACACAGAAGATGTTTGATAAAACTCCTTCATATTTTTCGGACGATGACAAAATAAAAATGATCGAGAGTTATTACGACACTAAAAGGGTAGTGGATTCATTAGGGGCAAAAATTCAGATACGTGATATTAATTAAATCATAATTTTGTATCTTTCACGTTAAATTTTTTCAAAATTGGTGAAGAATTGAATAAAAAAGCTTCTCTTACAGTTATATTTTTGACTGTATTTATTGATCTACTAGGTTTTGGTATATTAATACCTCTACTGCCGGCTTTTGCTTCCAAGGAATTGGGAGTGTCCGATTTAGGTATCGGTGTTGTGATTGCATCCTTTTCATTTATGCAATTCTTGTTTAATCCCATTCTGGGAAAGCTATCAGATAAATTTGGCAGAAGACCAATCATCACAATGTCGCTTTCATTAACGGCAATTTCATATATAATTTTTGCATTTGCAGATTCCTTTGCGTTACTCCTTTTCAGCAGAATGCTGGCAGGATTTGGGGGAAGTAATATCGGGGTTGCCCAAGCTTATATTGCAGATATAACTCCTCAATCGGAAAGATCAAAAGGAATGGGGATGATCGGGGCTGCATTCGGTCTCGGATTTGTTTTTGGCCCTTTTATAGGAGGACTCCTTTCACATTATGGTTATGATGTTGCCGGATTTGCGGCTGCCGGTTTTTCATTTTCCGCTTTAATTTTTTCCCTCTTCTTTTTACCGGAATCCTTAGAGAAAAAAGCGAAGATTGAGAAACTGAGAATTAAATTTTTCGATTGGAAATATGCATTAAACACTTTAAAAATGCCGGTTGTGGGAATAATGATTGTCATCTTTTTCATTATTGTATTCTCGATGGCGAATATTTACGGAACATTTGCTTTGCTCGGATTTAAAGTTTACGGATTAACTGATATGGATAACGGTATTCTTTTCGGGATACTCGGATTAATCGGAGCGATTGTTCAAGGCGGGTTAATAAGAATAATCAGTAAAAAATTCCGTGATAAATCGATTTTGATAACCGGAACAATTTTGATGATGATCGGTCTCGGTATGTTGCCGTACGGAGGTAATTTCTTGGGATTGGCATTAGTCGCTACAGTGCTAGCAATCGGAACAGGCGTGTTGCAACCTACAATATTAAGTATGGTCTCTAAATATGCGCCCCAGTCGGATCAAGGCGCCATTTTAGGACTCAATCAATCCTTGGCATCTTTGGCTAGAGTATTGGGACCTTTATGGGGAGGAATTTCTTTTCAATATTTGGGATATTCTTTTCCTTTCCTTACCGGTGCTTTCTTTACCTTTATCACGGTAATCATTATAATAGTATCATTGAAAAAAGCTGATTTGCAAGTTTAGTAAATGTTTAAGATTGGAAACATAGAAATTAAAAAGGGATTACTTCTCGCACCGATGGAGGATGTATCGAATTCCGCCTTCAGATTATTGTGTAAAGAATACGGTGCAGAATTGGTCTATACCGAATTCGTGAATTCAGATGGATTGGTTAGAAAAAATAAAAAGACCTATGATAAAATGAGGTTTTTAGAAGAGGAAAGACCAATCGGAATTCAGATTTACGGTGGTAATCTAGAACCAATGGTGGGTGCCGCTAAAATGGCGGAAGAACTGAATCCCGAATTAATTGATATTAATGCCGGTTGTTGGGTTAGAAAAGTTGCAGGCAGGGGAGCCGGAGCTGGATTATTAAAAGACCCCGAATATATGCAAAAAATGGCTGCCGAAATTGTTAATCTCACAAAATTGCCTGTCACTGTTAAAACCAGATTGGGATGGGATCAATCATCAATAAATATTATTGAAGTAGCAAAAAGATTGGAAGATGTGGGTGTTCAAGCCCTTACTCTACATTGCAGGACAAGGGTGGAGGGACACGAAGGAATACCCCACTGGGATTGGATTGAAAAAGTAAAAAAGGTTGTGAATATACCGGTAATTTTGAACGGTGGAATAATGAAAGCGGAAGATGGTTTGAGGGCATTTAAAGAAACTCCCGCAGACGGAATAATGATTGCGAGAGGTGCAATTCAGCATCCGTGGATCTTCCGTGAAATTCAGGAATTGTTGGAATTTGGGGAAATTAAAACAGTTTTAACCCCGAGAGAGAGAATATTAACTGCATTGAAACATCTGAAACTGGAAATTAAATTCAGGGAAGAGAGAAGGGCAGTTATTCCTTTCAGAAAATATTATACCGGATATCTAAAGGGGCTTTACGGCGCTTCCAAAGTACGGCAAGAATTAATGAAATATACAGAATATGCTCCAATAGAGGAAATTTTGATGAATTATCTTCAAGAACTGGAAAATTATCAATTTGAAACTCAGCTTAACGAAAATGAATAATTTACACAAGCTAGCGAGAATAATTTCCGATATTTTTGTTCCTCCTACATTTACTCTAATAGCTTTTATTCTCCTCGGATTAAGATTTGAGGATGATCCCTTAAAAATGTGGACAGTGATTCTCTCCGGCGTTGTATTTGGATTCTTGTTGCCCATAATTTTTTTCCTTTTTATGAGGAAAAGGGGAAAAATAATCAATAACGACGCTACTATTAAAGAAGAACGGACTTTTCCCTACATTGTTGGTATATTATTCTGTTTGGCAGGCTTTGCAACACTTTATTTGCTTAATGCTTCAACAGTATCTATTTCTTTATGGTTAAGTTATGGTGTAAACACAATTTTGCTAATAATCATCAATAAATTTTGGAAAATTTCCGCTCACGCAATCGGAGTGACCACATTCTTTG
>CAZULK010000039.1:0-8848 GCA_964621225.1 uncultured Melioribacteraceae bacterium
ATTCGAAAGAATAGAGAAGAGGAAAGATTATTGTTGCAATATTTATTATTAAATAATTACTCATTTTATATTGGTTTCTAAATTATAGTAGAGTCTATTTATTTCTTCATCTGTTAATTTATTTTCATTTTTAAGATATCGAATTACGCGCTTCATTACCCATGGAGCCAATTTTTCATCCGTGCTAATAAATAGTTCATAAATTTTATTAATCGTTTTCAACTTTGCATTTCCATGGCCCAGAAACTCCGGCAAATTATTTAGTACAAGATACTTCAACAAGTAAATCTCAACGTTTCGTTCATCTGAAATGATTGCCGAATCAATAACGGATAATCCTTGATCTACCGCATTCAGTTTATCCCACGGCCAAAAGTATAATTTTGCAGTCATACAAATTGCAACTCCATGGTAGGCCTTTATTATGGGACTGATTTCTTTATCTACACTATTTAGGGTGGTCATCAATTTCATTATGTTTTTTTCATTTTCATATGCCTTTTCTGTTAAATACCTTATGGAATCAATTTCCGATTTATTTTGAGCTGCTGTTTTTTCCATAAGTATTAACATAATACATAGCAGTAAAAATTTAATCATTAACTTCAGCAATTCTGAATATTCTTATCCTAAAGTATGAATGTATAAGTAAAGTTATCTTCTTAAAGTTTGAGATTCTTATTCTACTCGCCTTTATTTCATTTATTGATTTCCCCTTTAGTTTTTTAAATAAAGTTCGATAATAAATGAAAGCTAAATAAACTCCCAGTCGTGTACCAATTGGTAATTTCAAAATTCCTTTAAGTGCTTTTTTGAATTCTTTGTCAATATCCTTTTCAAACTTATGCTTATTAAATTCATTCACTTCGTCTTCACGGTGAATGTTAGGCAAATAGATTCTTCCTTTGTCCTCCAGGTCATCTTTTATGTCCCTTAAAAAGTTCACTTTTTGAAATGCCGATCCCAATGCTTGAGCATATGGCTTTAATTTTTCATAAGTCTCTTTATCACCTTGAACAAAAACTTTAAGGCACATCAATCCAACTACCTCTGCAGATCCAAAAATATATTCATCATAACTTTCCGATTCATGCGAAGAGAGATAAAGATCCATCTCCATACTTTTAAGGAATGCATCAATAAGTTCGAAATCAATATTATATTCTCTTACTGTCTTCTGAAAAGCATGTAATACCGGATTTGTGGAGATTCCGGAATTTATTGCCTCTAATGTATCTTCTCTAAAATCTTGCAACAATTTCTTTTTATTATATCCATGAAACGAATCAACAATTTCATCTGCTATTCTAACAAATCCATAGATATTATAAATTGGTTGTCTGTATTTTTTGTGGAATGCTTTTATTCCCAAACTAAAGGAAGTACTGTAAGCGTTGGTAATAAGTTTGCTTCCATGTTCGCTTATATTATGATATATGTCTATCATTTTTTATCCTCTCAGTTACTAATTTTGAACTAATTATCACCATCGGCAAACCGGTACCCGGAGTAGTTGATGCACCGACATAATAAAGATTTGACAATTCCTCATCTTTATTTTTAGGTCTGAATGCCCCAACCTGATTAATATCGTGCGCTAAACCAAGTCCGCTGCCTTTGTAAAGATTTAAATTCTTCTCCCAATCAACCGGTGTTAATATGGTTTTTGTAATTATATTATTCTTTATGTCATACCCGGTTCTTTTTGACAAATCTTCAATAATATTTTCGGCTAATTCCTCTTTATCGCTCCAATCCGGTTTGAATCTGAGATCCGGAACGGGACAAAGTATAAAAAGATTTTCGCAACCTTCGGGAGCAACATTCTCTTCCGATTTGGAAAGAGCATTAACGTAGTAATAAGGCTTTTGAGGATTTATAGAAGACGTGAAGATTTTATCCGCATATCCTTTGAAATTTTTTCCAAGAAAATAGTTATGGTGCATTAAGCTATCCAGTTTGCCTTTTACACCAAGGTAGATTGTAAACGGAGCTAAGGTCCAGTGCATTTTGTCTAATTTTTCTTCGGAATATTTTTCCCTCTTTAATATCTTGCCTCTGAACGATGCTGCATCCGAGTTAGACACAAAAATATCTGCATTCCATACATTTCCTTGCGAATCCTTTACACCAGTAACTACTCCATCATTTGTAATTACTTCTGTTATTTCTGTATTAAATTGAATTTTCACATTTCTTTTTTCCAATATCTTCAATATCTCTTCCACCAAACGATACATTCCGCCCTTGACTCTCCAATATCCATTGTGTTTCATCTCAGTATAGTTTAATAAAGAATAAATCGCGGGCGTTTTGAAAGGCGTTGCTCCAAGAAAGAATGCAACTAAAGAGAAAATGATTTTAATTTCTTCGCTGGAAAAGTTTTTATCGACTTCACTCCAAATGGTTCTAAACAAATAAGGAATATGCTTTAAAGGCACTTTGGATAATTCATACACATACATCATTTTACTGTCAAAATTGGATTTTACCACTTTATCCTCAGTATCATGGAAGAACTCCGCCGCCCTCGCAAGATATTTTTCGGCTTTAGTTTCCAGATCCGGTTCAATATCTTGAAATTCATTCGCTAATTTTTTGAGATCCTTATAAATAACCCTGGGAGATTTATCTTCAAAAAAGACTTTATAAAGAGGTTCAAGTTCTTCAAGTTGAACAGGAACTTTCTCCCCAACACTTGAGAATAATTCATCCAACTCGTAAGTCATGCTCATAAAAGAAGGTCCCATATCAAACCTGAATCCGTCTTTTTCAATTACATTCAAACGACCTCCAGCTCTGTCAAATTTTTCAAGAATAGTCACATCAAATCCAAGGGAAGAAAGTCGAAGAGCAGTTGCCAAACCACCTAATCCACTACCAATTATTATTGCTTTTCTTTCACTTTGTTTTACCATTTGTCTAACTTTTGTCTAGTAATAAAATTATTTCCTAAACAATAATAGCAAATAATCCAGCTTTTGTCAAGAATTATTTGATATTTATTTGACATTTCCTATACAATGATTAAATTAGGGGCATGGAAAATCAAAATAATTACAATATCAAGGCTGTTTGCAACATAACAGGGTTAAACGAGCATACAATTCGTGCATGGGAAAAAAGATATTCTGCAATCACCCCGGAAAGAACCGAAACAAACAGAAGATTATACTCGGAAAATGATGTTCAAAAGCTGGTCTTGCTTAAAAAAGCAGTTGAAAGAGGCCATTCGATTGGTAGTATCGCAAATCACTCCATTGAAAAATTAGGTGTTCTGCTAGGCCATCACAATACCAAGGATCCATCCGGGGGTGAAGGGGAATTCGAACCGGTAATTGATAACGCAATCAAAGAAATCAAATTATTTAACAGGGTAGAATTGGAAAAACTTCTCAATGATTGCATTGTGAAATATTCCAAGCCAGTGTTTCTAAAAAAGTTTATTATACCTTTATTGGAGAAGGTGGGAGATCTATGGGAAACAGGCGAATTGAGGGTTATTCATGAGCATTTTGCAAGTTCAGTATTGAGGACCTTTCTCGGTAATTTAATAGAAAGCAATACAACATTTGAAAACTCCCCAAAAATTATTGCCACTACGCCCGAGGGATTTTTACATGAATTGGGAGCATTGATTTATGCTCTTTTTGCAATGGATTATGGATGGGATGCTATATTCCTTGGACCGAATTTGCCGGCAGAAGAAATTGTAGCTGCAATTAATGAAAATGATGCATCCGCACTATTATTAAGTTTGGTTTACCCAAAGGATGAACCGAGATTTGCCAATCAGTTAAAAAAACTAAGAGCAAACGTGGGAGCATCATTCCCCATTATTATTTGCGGTCAAGCGGCTCCTTCTTATTCCAAGTTTATAAGTGATACAAGTTCACACCTTGTAACCGAATTGGATTCGCTGGGTGGAATTCTGGACGCTTTCCGGAGAATAAAATGATTACTGCAATCTTCCGTATGCAACAATTGCAGCTAAAATAAGCAACATCACGTTCATTATCACATTTTTCATTTCTTTTCTTTTTAAATGAACGCGGGCAGCTCCGACCATTGTGAGGATTAAACCGATTGCAGCAACTGAAGTTAATAGGGGTAGAATATCGAGTAACATTGGCAAAATAAGACCAAGGGCGCCTAAAATTTCCAGAAAACCGATCAATTTTATTTGACCATCTTTGAAATCATCAACCCAGCCTCCGACTTTTTCTCTTAATGCATCCTTCGACTGGGCAACCTTCATCATTCCGGCCATTAAAAACATCGCTGCCAGAATACCCTGGATTATCCAAAGAATCGTATTCATAAACACTCCCCTTGTTAGTGAATGGATAAAATCGGAAATAAAATTAAAAAAATTCTTCGCTTTTTCAAAGAGATAATGGTACGCAATATCCTATTAAAAAAATTTTGAAAGGCTTTAAGCTTAGTTTAATTTTGGGAATTCCGTATCCAAAGTTTTTAATTTTCCGGAGATTTTTTTGTTAACTTTTTTAGATTATTCATGTAAATCGCTTTACTCGAAATTTTTATTATTATTTATTCTAACATTAACCTCTCTGGCTTTCGGTCAAAAGAATTATTTATTCTACCACCCCGAAAAAATTGGAAGCGAACAAACTTTTAATCCCATTAACCTTATTTTAAATTCGAGCTACGATATAATCCAACTTGACGGTCACGAAAGACAAATCTTCAGAATGAATTATTATGCGGGAATTAAAAATGTTTCGGATAATCTCCTTCACCCATTTTCATCAATAGAAAAATACGGATGGTGGAAATTTATAAAAACAGAGCTTCTGCCCATTGAGTTAACTAAAAAAGGTGCACAATGGTGGCCAAATTATCAACTTCATCTAATTGGCGGAGGAATGACATACGTAAAAATGAGGGAGTGGTACGATTATCACAACATCCCCTACCCGGCTCTCTTTTCCGCAATCACAATAATGGGCGAACATTTTTTGAATGAGGTTGTGGAAAATTCAACCAGACAAGGACTTAATGTTGATGCAATTTCAGACATCTATTTTTTTGATATCGGAGGGATAATACTTTTCAGTTTCGATGACGTCGCCCGGTTCTTCGCGGAAGATTTGAACTTAAACGACTGGTCACTGCAGCCCTCGTTCACCTTTCCCGGAGCTTTTTTGAATAACAACGGGCAATACTTTTCTATTAAATGGAAACTCCCCTTTTCCCAAAAATTACATCTCTTCTATTATTTCGGAATGAACGGGTTGACGGGTTTATCTTATAAATTCAATTCTTCCGATGCAATCAGTATCGGTGCCGGATTAAGAGCGAAAAAATTAAAAAGTGTGAATGGGGATATTTGGCAAAACACTGTGGATATGGTATGGAATGCCGGAGTATTTTACGATAGAGATAATTCGCTGCTCGCTTCGGTGTTCTTTTCCGGATTAACCGATTATGCTTGTAATATAAATATATATCCGGGACTCATAAAAATCGGTCCTATTTCTCCCGGGTTATGGACAGTCTTTAGAAAAAACGGGGACATGATGTTTGGCTTCACAACAATTTATGCACCCGGAATTGGTTTCGAATAGGAGTTTTTCATATATAATTCGAATTTCCTCTCAAAAAAGTTATCCGGTTAGATAAATCACAAAATAATTTTTCCACTTGAGTTTTATACTTTCATTTCCTATTATCAAAAATAAATAATCAGTTTTAGGCGGGCGACATGAAAATAATAACATTTCTTTTGTTGGTTTTATTCCTTAACAATTGTGATAGCAAAGAAAAGTCCACGATAAAAAGAACTCCACCACCAAATAAAGGGCCACAAGTGGTAATGCAGAATAACTCGAGAGTAGTGGCTGAAGTGCTCGGTTCTTATAAAGAAGATGGCAACGATTTTCTAAAAATAAAAATATCGGAAATTGATGAGACAAATTCTCTACATAGTGTTGCAGTAGTAAATGAAACATATAACGCCAGAATAAATTATAAGATTGATCCATTGGGGAATAAAACAAAGGACAGCTCGAATTCGGAACTTGAATCCTTAACAAAATTAAGCAAAGGCGAAACTGTAAAACTCGACATAAGTTTTTCTACAGAAGGCGGCTGGATAATTAACAAGGTTTTAAACTAGGAGCAATTATGAATAAATATAAATTAATATCTGCAATGATAGTTGCATTCCTTATTTCATTTGGAATGACAAATAGCATAAATGATTTTTCGCTATATCCCAACTCATATTTGAAAATGAAAATAGATAAGAAGAAAAATGCAAAACCTATGATGGGAAGCGCTTCCGGAGCAATGGAATATTATTTTAACCAAAGGGCTTATCCTGTCGGTAAAATTCCTGAGGGTTGGCGTGCCAAAGCAATGGAAGAAATAAAACAAAACAATATTGACGAGTTGGCAAAAACAAATATTGGTCAATGGACAGAATTGGGCCCCGATAATATAGGGGGAAGGATAAGAGCGATAGTTGTGGATCCTTCTAATTCAAACAATGTTTATGCCGGATCTGTCAGCGGAGGTGTTTGGAAATCGACCGATGCGGGAAGCAGTTGGTTCCCATTGAAAGATGATATGGAAAACTTGGCTGTTTGTGCATTGGCAATAGACCCGAACAACTCAAATATTATTTACGCCGGTACAGGGGAAGGATTTTTTAACTACGATGCCAGACAAGGAGAGGGGATTTTCAAATCAACAGACGGTGGAAGTTCATGGTCAAGATTAAAACAATCGAACAACTCAAATTTTTACTACGTCAACGATTTGGCATTCGATGCAAACGGAACACTTTGGGTTGGCACAAGAAAAGGATTATATAAAACCACTAACGGTGGAAACAGTTTTACAACAATTCTTTCAGGGCAAAATAACGGGAATGTCCATTGCACAGATATTGAAATTGTGAACGGATCACCTTCCACAATTTACGCTGCATTCGGATTATTTAACAATTCGGCTATTTACAGAAGTACCGATGGCGGCGCAAGTTTCAATTCGGTTCTTTCCCAAACCGGATATGGAAGAATTGAAATAGCTGCAAGCGGATCAAATGTATATGCTTCGCTGCTTGATTTAAGCAGTTATGGGGTTGGTAAATTCTATTATTCCTCAAACTCGGGCACCAATTGGAGTGAAGTAAATGTTCCCGGACCCAATCATTCCGGTTCAGATAATTATGCAGGCACGCAAGCTTGGTACAATAATATCCTAGCCATCGATCCGGATAACGGGGCAAATGTTTTTGCCGCAGGAATAGATTTTTGGAACTCAACTGACAGCGGAACAAACTGGGATCAAATTTCAAACTGGTATTCAGCTTCCGGTTATGAAACAGTTCACGCCGATCATCATGCAATTGCGTTCGATCCGAATAATTCAAACATTATGTATTTAGGAACAGACGGCGGTATTTACAAATCTACCGACAAAGGGAAATCATGGTCTGCCGTTAATAACGGGCTCGCAGTAACTCAATTTTATTATGGTGCTGTCGATCAGATAACAGACAAATTTTATGGCGGAACACAGGACAACGGAACGTTAAAATCCAACGGCTCTTCTTCCTGGTTCGAGATAATGGGGGGAGACGGAGGTGCCACAGAGGTCGACTATAATAACGGATCGACGATTTATATGGAATATGTTAAATTGGCATTCTTCAAATCTACCGACGGCGGTAATACTTTCAACAAAGCAATGAACGGAATACCTGCCGGTTCAAATTTTTGGGACGGAACCACAGACAGAGTGCAATTTATAGCCCCGTTCGAAATGGATATTAACAACCCATCCAATCTTATTGCAGGTACTTACAGGGTTTTTAAAACAACCAACGGAGGAACATCGTGGAGCGCAATCAGCGGTGACCTTACAGGAGACGGAAGCGGTGCTTCGGGAGCAACAATTTCAACTCTAACTGTCGCACCAAACAATTCAAATGTTATTTACGTTGGATGCTCAAACGGGAAAGTCCAAATGACTACCGACAACGGTACAAATTGGAATGACATAAGCGCAGGTTTGCCTAATCTCTATTGTACAAGAATCAGAGTTTCTTGGAGTTCTACCAATACCGCCGTTGCCGTTTTCTCGGGATATAATTCGGGACAAAAGGTATACAAAACCACTAACGGCGGAAGCAGTTGGACGAATATTTCAGGTAATCTTCCCAACATACCTGTAAACTCGGTATTCATAAGTCAGCAAGACGATAATACGATTTTGGTGGGAACAGACCTTGGTGTATTCTTAACCACAGATAACGGGACCACATGGAATTCACGCAACAACGGTTTGCCTAATGTTGCCGTGTTTGACCTTGATTATAGAGTGATGGACGATGCAATATATGCGGCAACACACGGAAGGGGTATGTTCAAAGCAACGTTTAGCGAATTGACCGGAGTAAAAGAAAATAATGAATTACCTCAATCATTTGTGCTGAAGCAAAACTATCCGAACCCGTTTAATCCATCTACTACAATATCTTTCTATTTGCCAAAATCGGAAAAGGTGAGCTTGTTAATATTCGATGCCCTTGGACGCGAAGTGGCTGAACTGATTAACGATAATTTAAGTAAAGGTGAACATAAAGTTGATTTCAACGCCGGGAATCTTTCCAGTGGAGTTTACTTATACCGGTTGACTACATCGTCATTCAGCGAAACCAAGAAAATGATACTGATGAAGTAAGCATAGAGCTTTAGTTAAAAAGAAACCCGCTCACGGCGGGTTTTCTTTTTATTTATCCGTTTCTTAGATTGATAAAATCAATCAGAATTTTACCGGTCTCGTTCAACTCAACATCATCCGATTTATCCTCTTT
>CAZULK010000039.1:8948-20706 GCA_964621225.1 uncultured Melioribacteraceae bacterium
GGCTGAGCGCTTTCGCCAAATTCTTCAGGTGGAACAGGAGAGGGATATTCAACATCGGGAATGACACCTAAATTTTGTGTGCTGCTACCGGTTATACGGTAGAACTTTGCAATGGTTAATTTTATTTGTCCTAATTTATCTTCGCCGGGAATGAATCTTTGCAAATCTATTAAGTTTTGTACTGTTCCTTTTCCGTAAGTTTGCTCTCCTATTACCAAACCTCTACCGTAGTCTTGAATTGCTCCGGAAAAAATTTCCGAAGCAGAAGCAGAATATCTGTTAACCAGCACGGCAAGGGGTCCGTCGTAAAACAATTCCGGATCGGTATCTTTGTCTACATCAATAGCACCGTTGGAATTTCTTACTTGAACTACCGGACCGGTTTCGATAAATAATCCCGTTAAGTCGATAGCCTCTTGCAAAGAACCGCCGCCGTTATTCCTCAAATCGATAATCAAGCCGTCGATTCCTTTCATCTTGAGTGAATCGATTAATTTTCGCACGTCACGCGTAGTACTCTTATAATCCGGGTCTCCTTTTCGTCTTGCTTCGAAATCGATATAGAAAGCCGGCAAGTCGATTACCCCTATTCTGTAATGCTTACCGTTATGATCCAATTCCAATAAATCGCTTTTGGCAGCTTGCTCTTCCAATTTAACTTTATCCCTCACAATCGATATTGTATCGGGTTTGGCCGTTAGCGCATCACCCCTTAATATTTGGAGGCGTACAACAGTTCCTTTTTTTCCACGGATTAATTGTACCACATCATCAATCCTCCATCCAATTACGTCAACAATTTCGCCATCTTCGTCTTGACCGACACCAATTATCTTGTCCTCTTCTTTCAGATTGCCGGCTTTAAATGCGGGTCCACCGGGAATAATACGAGCTACTTTTGTATAATCCCCGTCTGTAGTCAACTGCGCACCAATTCCCTCGAAAGACAAGCTCATGTTTATTTTGAAGTTCTCGGAAGTTATTGGCGAGAAATAACTTGAATGCGGATCAATTGCAGAAGCATATGCATTCATTGCAAGTTGAAATACATCTTCGGAATTGTATTGCAGAATTAATTTATGAAATCTTTTATACCTGCCGGTTAACGTTTCAACAATTTTATCCCACTCTTTTCCGCTAAGTTTAAGGTTGAGTGCGTCGTTTTTTAATCTTTTACGCCAAAGTTCATTTAATTCTTCCTCTGTTTTTGCAAACGCAGAATCTTTTCTGTCGGGAGTAAAATACTCATCTATAGTAAAATCAAATCCTTTTTGCAGTCTTTCCAAAGCAAACGAAACTCTTTCGCCTACTCTTTTTTTGTAAAGATTAAATATATCATAAAATATATCTAAATTCCCTTGTCTCAAATAATCATCCAATTCATTCTTTGCAGAGATGAATTGGTCAATATCACTCTTATAAAAATACAATCGATTTCTGTCGAACGAATTTATATAATTATTGAATACAACCGCAGAGAGGGAATCATCCAATTTTACTTTTTTATAATGATATCGGGAAAAAATTGTGGAAATTATCCTTGCTTCCCTTGAATGCTGAATAGAAGGTTCAATTACCTTATTCGAATCTATAACTGCATTTTCTTGAGACAGAACGTCTTGAGACTGTGCTCCGCAACCATAAATGAGCACAAAGAATATAAAAAGATTAAATAGTTTTTTCATAATTCCTTACCGAAAATTGAAAATAAGTTTTTCTTACAACAATTTAATTGAATAGTTTCATAAATTTAACAATAAAATAACAATTAGTAAGGAAGACGAATGGATATTGAAAAGGTTCGGGAATATTGTATATCGAAAAAGGGAGCGACCGAAGGTTTCCCATTTGATGACACCACACTGGTATTCAAGGTTATGAACAAAATGTTTGCCTTGCTCAGTCTCGAATTTCCGCATTACTTAAATTTAAAATGCGATCCCGAAAGGGCTGTTGAGCTGAGGGATGAATACGAAGATATCACTCCGGGATACCACATGAATAAAGTACATTGGAACTCTTTAAATTTAAACGGTAAGTTGAATGACCGGTTGATAAAAGAATTGATCGATCATTCTTACGAGTTGATTGTCAAAAGTTTGAAGAAAAAAGATAGAGAAGAA
Organism: uncultured Melioribacteraceae bacterium; assembly: GCA_964621225.1. Classification (GTDB taxonomy): domain Bacteria; phylum Bacteroidota; class Ignavibacteria; order Ignavibacteriales; family Melioribacteraceae; genus CAYNUJ01. Next base: position 11,072 of record CAZULK010000039.1, read on the forward strand.
TTAGAAAATATGTGATTATTCGTCGCTCAAACCGAGTTTGTCGAGAAGACGTTTATGAGCATCGGGAGAAATTTCAACATTATATAACTTGTAGAATTTGATTGTATTATCCACCGAAGAGAAATACTTTTGGCAATTCTCGCAATTTTCCAAATGCTCTTTAATGGCACGGCACCTGGGCGAATTGAGGTCTTCGCCAAGATTATCACAAATGTGATTCATTACCGCTTTACAATCAACTTTTTCTATCTTCATCTTTCAATACATTGTTTAATTCATTTCTCAAAAATGCTCTGGCTCTGTGAAGCCGGGATTTTACAGCGGGAATGGACAAATTAGTAATTTTTCCCGTTTCTTTTGTCGATAATCCTTCTACGTCTCTCAGCATAAAAACCACCCTGTAATCGTAGGGCAGTTTTTGAATTGCTTCGTCGAGAACAGCTTTCAGTTCATTATTTTCCGCAACATTATCGGGCGTAACTTTCCAATCGGCAATATTTTTTTCGTCGATTAAAGTATCTTCATCATCCAAGGAAGCAAAATACTTGTTCTTGCTTGCCCTAGCCATCATAAGGCAATGGTTCGATACGATTGTATAAAGCCAAGTGGAAAGTTTCGATTTTCCACTGAACTGTTTAATATTTTTCACCATGCTTAAAAATGTTTCTTGCATGGCATTTTCTGCTTTTTCCCTATCACGGCAAATTTTGAACGAAAAGTTATATACCGTTTGCTCGTACTTTGTAACAAGCTCGGCTAAAGCTTTTTTATCTCCGTTCTGTGCCAGAGTAATTAATTCAGCATCTTCTATTTTATTTGATGTATGCAAATTCATTTAGATTCACTCGTCAAGCGATTTCCACAAATAATAGGCAGCAATAGTGTTATATGGCGACCAATTGTTCTTTTGGGAAATCTCAATCACTTCTTTTTCAGAAGGTAAATTTTTAAGCCCGTAATTTAACATAATTGACTTTTTAATCCCAAGATCACTGAAGGGAAGAACGTTTAATCTTCTGAGTGCAAAAATAAGAAACATGTGAGCAGACCATGGGCCTATGCCTTTTACTTGGGTCAATTCTTCAATTATTTGCTCATCTTTCTTTTTTTGAATTCCGTCCAGGACAACATCTTTATTCAATACTGCACGGGATAGTTCCTTCACATAAATTGCTTTTGAATTCGACAATCCTAATTTCCTCAATGTTTGATGTCTGGTGCGTATTATTTTACCCGGGTCCGGGTTCAAACCGAAATGTGAAACAAATTTTTCCCAAATGCTGTTAGCCGCAGTCATCGAAAGTTGTTGACCCACGATTGATTTCAACAAAAAATTGAAGTAATCATTTCGTCGTTTTAAATTGCAATTACCAAACTTTTTTATTAATCTTGAAATTACTTTATCAGATTTAGATAAATGAGTAATTCCCTTTTGAATTGTTGACATAAAATAACTATAGATTATGAACGAAAAACTAATTAATCGAATTAAAACAAATAAACTCTTCGAAAATATAGACATATCACTTCTAAATAGCGAAGAGATAAAGGGAAAATTATTCACTTATCAATCCGGCGGATTGGTATTCTCCGAGGGCGACCCAAGCGAATATGTTTACCTTGTGGTTTCAGGTCAAATCAACGTAATGAAAAAAGCCGTATTGTCGGGACCGAAACATCAAACATTTGTTGCGGGTGATTTCTTCGGTGTGGAAGAGTTAGCCGAAGGTACCAATAGAATTTGCACTGCCGTTGCAACCGAGGATTCTTATTGTGTTGGATTGACATTAAAAGAGCTTCAATATTTAATTGATAAAGACGTAACTATTCAGGAAAATATTTTCAAATATTCAGAAATCACAAAGCCAGAAGAAGAGGCACAAAACACAACAGAAGAAGTTGTTCAACAAGAAATAGAGCAACCCCAAACAGAAGAAACTCAAAATTGGGAGGAATTGAAGAATGAACCTCCTGTCGATTCAATTGATTTAACAGCCGAAATAATTAATGAATCGATGAGCGATACTCCTCCTGCGGAAATACCGGCGGAACCGGCACCGGATATAACACCGGAAGTGCCTCCGGCTGCACCGGAAGATATTGATACTCCGCCAATTGCCGAGGATGATTTCATGGATCCGTTAGCTGCATTGGATGCAATGATTGACACTCCACCTATCGGTGATCAGATTAGCGAAAATAATGTAGTTCCTCTGGAAGAAATACAGGAAACTACGGTAGAACAATCTGAAGAAGAACCCCCGGTTCAACAAAATATTGAGAGCGATTTACCATTCGACATGCCGCCAATAGATAATGTGGAAAGTATAGAACAAACAGAGCAGAGTCAAGCTATTCCGGATATGAATGATTTCACTCCCCCGGATATTGTGGATGCTCCTCCTGTTGATACTCCCATCCCTGAGCAGATTGATACCGTTATTCCCGAAGATATTCCGAACGTCACGGAAGTACCGGAATATGATCAATCACCAGCGACACCTCCGGAAGTTTCTGTTACTGAATCAATGATAGAAGAACATCCGGCTGTTACGGAAACGAAAACATCCGAATATTGGGATCCGAAATTGACAATGGCATTCTATTCCGAAATGCTTAGAGCGGTGAAGGAAAGTGAACTGAGAAGTTCATTCGTAAAGTATGTGCGGGAGTTCTTAAAGGTTGAACATGCGGCGCTTTATTCAATAAAAGATAAAGTACTTGAAACTTCGATTGAGGTCGACGGAAAGGAAAAACAGATTTTCCAGAAAATAGGCGAAGGTGTTACAGGCTTGTCAGCAGAAATCGGGGAAAAAATTGTAGTTCAAGATGCAAAAAGGGAAAGTAGAATTTATGAGGATCCCATTAGCCGGGTAATTTCCAATATTAATAACCTAATGACTGTTCCCTTTACCAAAGGCAACGATAATTTTATGATGTTGTTAATAAATAAAGAAAGTAATTTCGATTCTGACGACGAAGAGAAAGCAAGGGAATTGTTCGAAGTTTATTATGCGGGAATGACAAGACTTAATAGCTTTAACGAATCGCTGAAAAAAGATCAAAAACGATTTTCCGGTTTACTTGTAAATTTCTTGAATGCAAATTTTAAGTCGAAAGCCCAGCTTATAAAAAATTATGCGGAGCATATGCTTAAACATCAATTGCCGGAAGAAGATAAGAGCTTGGCAAATTTAATTAAAGATGCCTCTGGCGAAGCGCTGGAAAAATTAAAATTTGCAGCAATTGTAGATGGTTCGGAAATCCGGTTGCACCCTGTAGAAATATCGTTGAATAAAATTTTAGATGCCTTTTTCAATAAATACGAAGATTATTTTGCAGACAAGTATTGTACGATTCTCAAAAAATATGATGACGATGTTCTGGTAAGTATTGACAAAGAATACTTTGAAAGAGTTCTTATTGAAATTTGCTCAAACTCAATAGACGCCATGCCTTTTGGAGGAAATATTGGCGTAAGGACAAAGAAAAAGGAAAACAGTGTGGAAATCATTCTTTCCGATAACGGAAAAGGTCTGGAAGGAACCGACATTGATTTGATCTTTGAACCTTTCGTTACCACAAAAGAAGACCGATCCGGTTTTGGATTGGCTTTTGTCCGTAACGTCATAAAGGCAATGCGCGGCGATATACGCGCCAGAAAGAAAGAAGACAAAGGTTTGGCAATTCATATTACGCTGCCTGTGATAAATATTTAAGATGAAATTTAAATCGGTAATAGTTTTAGGCCCCACCGCAGTAGGCAAAACTTCCGTTGGCGTGCATATTGCTAATAAATTCAATGGTGAAATAATCTCTGTTGACTCGCGTCAAGTTTACAAGCATATGGATATAGGAACGGGGAAAGACCTGCATGAATATAATCTGGAGAATAAAAACATTCCCTATCACTTGATAGACATCATTGAACCTACGGAAGAGTTCGATCTATTCAAATTTATAATCTCTTTTAACGAAGCTTTTACGGTAGTAGAAAAAAAGAATAAACTCCCCGTAATTGTAGGTGGAACCGGGATGTATCTTCATGCAATAATTAAACGGTATGAATTAACAGAAGTTAATTTTGCCGGGCGTTTCGATGAACTAAACAAAATGCCGCATTCCAAATTGATTGAACTGCTAAAACAAAAAGTGGGAAGTTTGCACAATCAATCGGATTTAACGGACAAAGAAAGAACAATAAAAGCATTGATTATTGCAGAGAAAAAAGAAGGGAAAACAATTAAGGCAATCGATGCATCACCTTTTATTATCGGAGTAACCGACGAAAGGGATAAAATTAAAAAAAGAATTACTGAGCGGTTAAAAAAAAGATTGAACGAAGGAATGATAGAAGAAGTTAAAAGACTGTTGGAGATGGGAATTACTCATGATAAATTAAACTATTTCGGGCTTGAGTATAAATATATTAGTCTCTATTTAAAGGGAGATTTGAATTATAATGACATGTATCAAAAGTTGAACAGCGCAATCCATAATTTTGCAAAGAGACAGATGACCTGGTACAGAAAGATGGAAAAGGAAGGAATAAAGATAAATTGGATTAAAGCGGGAGATACATCGGAAGCCGAAAAATTAATACGGGAGTTTGTTGTTGGAACTGCCGGTTAATATTTTCAAATATCTAAAAAAGAACAATGAATATACAGGGCATTCAATTGTTTCATGCCCGGAGAATCTTTACGACGGTGCCGTTGTAATCCCCTCCCTTGCGGAAAAGGACAATCTGCCTCCACTATTAAAGAGCTTGGAGGATAATACTTCCGATATTATCGAAAAGGTTCTTATAATTTTTGTGGTGAACAACACCCCGGAAGCCAATGATGCAATAAAACAAAACAACCTTGAATCCATTGAATTATTAAAAGACTACAACGGAAAATTAAATTTGTGTATCGTCGATGCTTCCACTAAAGGTAATGAATTGAACTCCAAAAACGGCGGTGTTGGATTGGCAAGAAAAATCGGGATGGACTTTGCATTAACAAAATTGAATTACAACTTTATCAATCCTTTCATTGCTTGCACCGACGGGGACAGTACTCTTTCCAATGATTATCTGGAAAGCATCTACAATGAATTCAAAGAAGAGAATATACATGCTGCTTATGTGGATTATAATCATACGTTAACCGGTGATGAAGAAATTAATAGAGCAATTATAAACTATGAAATATTTTTACGGTATTATGTAATTGGATTAAAGTATGCCGGCTCGCCGTATGCCTTTCACACCATTGGTTCTACAATGGTTTGCAGTGCAGATGCATACGTCAAGATTGGTGGCATGAACAAAAGAAAAGCCGGGGAAGATTTTTACTTCATGGAAAAGTTGGCAAAAAATTACGAAGTAAAATTTATTTCTAAGGGAAAGGTGTTTCCTTCAAGCCGCCCTTCCTGGAGGGTGCCTTTCGGAACGGGGCAAAGAGTACAACGCCACATCTCAAATGAAAGGGATGAATATTTGGTTTATCACCCTGAATGTTTTGATGTGCTTAAAAAATGGAACGCTATATTTCTGGATAATGGTTTGGACATAAGTCGATTGCTGGATGAGAGCAAGGTGATCTCCAAGAAATTACACGAATTTTTATTGGAGAATAAATTTGAAGAAAGTATGTATAAAATCAAAGCAAATTGTAAAACTGAAATACAATTGGATAAGCAAAAAAGGTTTTGGTTCGACGGCTTTAGAACACTCAAATTAATCCATTTTCTCCGAGATAACGAATTCGGAAGTATCGAAACATTCGAAGGAACCAGAATGCTGATGGAAAATTTTTCATTTAACTTACCTTCGGAAACAAACAAGTTTTCGACTGTGGAAATACAATATGAGTTTTTATTAAAGTTGCGGGAATTTGAAAAGCAAATAATGAATTAGTTATTCTACCGTTTAAAAACATTTTCTTTGTAATGCACATTTCAATTATCTAACTGTTCGGGCATTTGTTCCTCAATAAAAAAATCCCCGAAGATATTAAACCTTCGGGGAGATGCGGTTAGATTATTTCCATTTCAAATATTCACTTTCTCCGGTTAATTCTTCCATTCTTCTTTGTATAATTGATTCTTTATTCATCTGCCTTTTATCAATGGATTTGCTTAGCTCGGAAATTTTATCCCTAAGTTGTTCAAGTTCTTTCTTCCGCTTGGCTTGTTTCATTTCGAAGAGTTTATCCAACTTGCTCCTTAATTCTTTTTTCAGCTTATCCCTTTCACTTCCGTTTGCATGCTGAATTTTTGCACCGAGTATTTGAGTATAAATTTCCATTTCGGAAGCTTCTTTTGCTTTTTTGGCTTCTTCCTTATCTTTTGAAAAAAATGATCCTACAGAAAAAGTATTGAATTCAAAATTGAACCTGGATTTCCAGATTATTTTATTGTATGCTTTGGGATCTATTTTTTTCAAATCCAAAAGTTCATTCCTTGTTTCGGGAGAAAGTTTTTCAAGAAATTTTTTCTCTTCTTCTGCGCTTACTTTATAAAAACTTAAAGAACCCAGTTCATCTTTCAAGTTGGCAATTGCCGGAGGCACAGGTTCTTCTTGCGCATATATTGCCCACATTGATATAAACAAAAATAAAACAATTAGCTTTTTCATTTTATCCTCCTAGAGATTATTATTTTCGATATCATTTTCCAAATTGGTTATTTGATCTTGGATCGCATTGAGAGTTCTCGTCCACGAATCGCTTATTAACTTATTATAAATTTCTCTTTTGTATAGATCGTTATTCAGTAAATCAATTGCAGTTTCTATTGTGTTTATTTCTTTTGATATATTAGTGTCCTCCCAAGACCCGGCATATTTTTCTTCTTCTATCTTTACAGCAAAAAGAAGTGAGAAGATTATCAACAGCGCAGCTGCTGCTCCGGTTAAAGTAACCGAAGTCAATGAGTTAAATAATTTCAGTTTATTATTAACCGGAAGATTAATCTTTACTAACGCAGAATCTATCAATAATTCCAATTCATCTTCTCTATATTCAGGCCATTGTAAATCTCTTTCCCCGGAAAAGAATTTAGCTTCATTCAACATCTCTTTTAATTCGGAGATTTCTTCTATTTTCTCGTTCCAATACTTTTTTCTTTTTCCGGAAAGAGTTTCGTCCAACAACAGCCATCTTTCTTCTTCGAATTTTTTAATTATATCTTCACGCTGCATTTTCTTCACTCATAATTTTTTTTATTTTCTTTACCGCGTAATTCATGTGACTCAAAACTGTATTCAAAGGCTCATTCAATATTTCGGCAATTTCTTTAAACTTTAATCCGCCATAAACTCTTAGTATAAACGTATCTTGTTGTTTACCGGAAAGTTTAAGTAGAGCATTAACGATATTTCTATCCAATTCTTTTTTTACTATTTCATTGTGCGGATCACTGTTGCCGGAAACATCAATTTCCAAAGGATATTGCACATATTTATTTTTCCTTAGATAATCTATAGCCGTATTATGCGCAATCGAAAAAACCCATGAATCGAATGAATTTACGTGATTGTAGTTTTGTAATCCCAACCATATTTTGATCAGAGTTTCCTGCATAAGATCTTCAGCATTTTCCCTACTGCCCGATAATTTAAATAAATAATTCAAAAGCTTTGGCAAAAAGGGTTTAATCAACGTTTTAAAGGAAGCTTTGTCGCCTTCCAAACATTGTTTTATTAATTTTTTCTGGATTATGTAATTATATTTTTTCATTTTCACATATGTAAACGAAAAACGATAGCTTTTATTGTATAATGGAGCAAAAAAATTCAAATAAAACAGGAATAATCTTTATTCCCGACATAAGCGGTTTCACAAAATTTGTGAGCACAACCGAAATCGAGCACAGCAGAAAAATAATCGGTGAGCTTCTCGAGGTTCTATTAGATAGTAATATTCTCGAATTTGTTCCGTCCGAAATTGAGGGGGACGCAATTCTATTTTATAAGATGCGCGACATCCCCTCATTAAAGGAAATACTAACTCAAATCGAAGAGATGTTCTTAAACTTTCACAATTATCTCGTCGATATTACAGCAACCAATATTTGCACTTGCGGTGCTTGCAAATCCGCTCATAATTTAAGCCTAAAGTTCATCATTCACTTGGGTGAAGTGCACGAACTAAAAATAAAACAATTCAATAATATTATGGGAGCGGACGTAATTCTCGCTCATAGGTTATTGAAAAATTCAGTTGGATTGAATGAGTATGTTCTTTTCACGGAAATGTATTTAAGCACACAAAACGAAAAAGACATTAATGAATACTGCGAAAACCTTGAGCATTATGATAATTTTGGCGAAGTAAAAACTTATTATCTTTCACTTGATTACTTGCGGGAAAAAATAAATAAAATACCTTTTCAGAATTTTGTCCCGGAAACGTTTAATCCAGACATTGAGATGAAAATATTTGCCGACCCGTTTTCAGTTTATTCGGTTCTTATAGATAATTCTAAAAAAATGGATTGGGTGCCGGGAATAAAGAGAATAATTGAAGATAATAAGTTAAACAGAATAAACCATACGCACATTTGTGAATTTGATATGATGGATATCGAATTTACTACTTCCTCGGCTGGCACTTCGGGCACTAAAAGATTTTATTCCGAAAATATAAAAGTCGGCAAGTACATTAACTTTACGGATGAATATTTATTGGTGGAAGATAACGGCAATACCAATCTTTATTATCGTATTGTAAAAAGAATGGATAATGAAGCCGGTATATTATCCGGATTCCTTACAAATATTTTTATCCTCATGTTTATCGGCAAACAAAAACGCGCTCTTAAAAAATTCAAATCCCTTTGCGAAATTAAATAACGGATTATTATAAGCGGATTAGATTAATTAAATTTACATGCTTAATATTTAACAAAAGGAAATAATGGTCGATCTTAACTCACAACAACATAATATAGTAATAATAATTGGCAGTGCCAGCAAGAATAATTTAACCGAAAAAGCTGCCAGACTACTTGAAGACGAATTCAAAAAGAATGAAAACATTACCGTAGATATAATTAAGCCCGAAGAATATAAACTCAATTTCCCGGGAATGGACGATAACGGCGAAGATGCGAAATTATTGAAAGATAAAGTGAATTCGGCATCCGGTGTGATTTTATCCACACCCGAATATCACGGCACATTCAGTGCAATGTTGAAACTCGTAATCGAAAATCTTGGTTACCCTTCCGCTCTTGCAGGCAAACCCGTAGGCTTGCTTGGTGTTGCCGGAGGAGATATTGGAGCAATAAAATCGCTTGAGCATTTGCGAAGCGTTTGTTCTCACGTAGGAGCACTTGTATTACCCGGACCGGTTTCGATTGCAAATGTCAATAGATATTTTGACGATGAAGGCAAATGTACCGATGAAGAAATTGAGAAAAGAATAAGAGCTTTAGGTAGTCGTATGTTGAATTTCATAAGAGACCACATCAATCCCAAAATTGCTCTAGAGGAATTGGTTCGCAAAAGATCAGGCTGTTAATTCAATTTATTTAACACTTCTTCGTAATCCGTAGTCGGAAGTTCGCAAGTAAAGTTTTTACATAAGTAGATTGTTGTTTGTCCATCAATAGTTTCGTAGTCAGAGATGTATGGAATCAATTCT
>CAZULK010000040.1:0-19920 GCA_964621225.1 uncultured Melioribacteraceae bacterium
CGATGCATTGTTTAGATATAATAATACAATCCCAAATAATAGGAACCATGATAGATATTTAAAGCTTTTATCCATCATTTGATTAAACGCTGCTCAATTTTAGTTCAAAAACCGGGTTGATGAAAATCACAAAAAAAAATATTTGTGACCCTAAACAATTCATATTAATCCTTCGATTATTAATATTGTGCTATCAATTTAGGAGAACAAAATGTTAGCTACATTAGTATACTTAATATTTTTTATAGTTGCTTCAATTATTCTCTATAAAGGATTCTCACTATTCTACCGCACAAAGCAAGAGAAAAAATATATCAATTCATTATTCTTATAGAATGAACATGAATGGTTTGATTATTTTTATCTTATTGTTAACAATACTCTTAGCTACAACAAAAACTTTTATCCGTTACTTCAAAGAGTTTTTTGCCGACTAGCCGTCGATTACTTCTTTTATTATTTCCAAAGCTCTATAAATATCGGCAAAACTGACATCCATATGGGTGACGGCTCTAATTTTTTGAGGGCCTCCCGGAATTAAGAGAACTCCTTTTTCACTCAATTCAGATATAATGTTTTCCGTTTTTCCTTTTTTAATTTCAAACATAAGGATATTTGTTTGAACCGAATCAAGATCGATTTTAACATTGTTTAGTTCACTCAATCCGCGTGCAAGCTGTTTGGCTTTTTCGTGGTCTTCCTCCAAACGGGGAATATTATTTTTAAGAGCAAACAAACCGGCGGCTGCAAGAATGCCGACTTGTCTCATTCCTCCGCCCCAAGCTTTTCTCACACGAAATGCTTCAGTAATAAATTTCTTACTTCCCGCTATCACAGAACCTACCGGAGCTCCCAATCCTTTCGACAAACAACATGAAACGGAATCAAACGGAGCAGTGAGTTCTTTGAGAGGTATTCCGCTTGCAATATGAGCATTCCAAATTCTTGCCCCGTCGAGATGCATTTTTAGTTTATATTTTTTCGCAATTCTTTTTATCTTCAATATGTTCTCCAACGGTTGAATTGTGCCGCCGGCTCTATTATGTGTGTTTTCGATTTCTATTACTTTACTTCTCGGCATATAATAAGCTTCTACCGGACGAATAACATCTTTAATATTCGCTGGGTCCATTATTCCCTTTTCACCGTCCAGCATCATTAGTTGAACTCCTGATAATGCCGCCGGAGAACCCGATTCATAATGAACAATATGCGATTCCCTGTGGCAAATAATTTCATCTCCGGGTTGAGTGTGGACATTCAAACATATCTGATTTCCCATAACACCACTCGGGACGAACAATGCCGCTTCGAAACCCAAAAGATCCGCGGCATATTCTTCCAATTCATTTACTGTTGGATCTTCCTTAAACACATCATCACCAACTTTTGCATTAAACATTGCTTCCCGCATCTCAGGAGATGGTTTGGTAACAGTATCACTTCTTAAATCAATTATCTTTTCCATATCGTACCTTTTTTATAAACTTTATTGAACTAAATAACAACATTAAAATTGTAACGAATAAACAAAGGAATGGCACAACTAAAGGATGTCGTGTAAAAAATGTTATCTCTCTACTTATATAAATATCACCTACCAACACACTTCGTTCAAAGAGTCCGGTCTCTTTTATTATCTCTCCTCTTGGATTGATAATACAGGATATTCCACCGTTTGCCGCCCTTACAACGTATCTTCTGTTTTCGACTGCACGTAATCTGCTGATATCCCTATGTTGGAAAGGCCCGCTGGAATAACCATACCAAGAATCGTTTGTAATTACCGCAATAAAATTAGCACTTCTGTTTACAAATTGTGCAGTGAAATCGGGATAAATCGATTCAATACAAATCAAAGATGCAAAAGAGATATCTGTTTTGTTTTTGATATTGAATACAACAGTATCCTGTCCCGTATTCCAACTTGAAATACCAACATTCCATTTGATTAACTCCCCGATAAAAGGCAAGTAATTTACGTAAGGGACTTTTTCTCCAAAAGGAACAAGTTTTATCTTTCCGTATCTTTGGATATCCCTCTCATTTGGGTTGAATAGCAATGCTGAGTTGTAAGTTGTATAATAAAACCTGCTTGTTGAAGATTTCTTTGCATCCCAAGGTGCATTTGTCGAGTCAAAAAATCTGACATCGGGCATGCCTGTTAATAAACTGATTCCGTTGCTGTCTGCAAATTTATGAATCTTGTTCACTGCATCGGGATATGATCCGCTGAGAAGATAAACAGGCAAAGCAGACTCCGGCCAAGCTATAAATTGAGCACCACTGTCAACGGCTTGTTGACTTAATTTTAAATAAATATTTAACTGTTGTTCTAAATTACCGGCATCCCATTTAAGCCAAGGATTAAAATCCGGCTGAATTAATCCTACACGTAATTTTTCTTCCCCGGCCGGTTGTTCGCTTAACTTTATCCCCCCATAAATTAACGGCAATGTTATCATTAACAGAGAAAGAAATAAATACTTTCTGAATGCGTTTTTATTCTTTCCCCAATTGATGTAAGTTAAATAAAGAAGTACATTTATGAATAGGATGATTAAACTCAAACCATATGCGCCGATAATATCTGCAATTTGAATAAAGCTAGTAAAATGTGAAACGCCGTTGCCAAGTGTTAACCAAGGGAAACGGAATTCTGTAACACTATAAAGATATTCGTAGCTTACCCAAAAGAAAGGGAGTAGGAAAAACGTTGCTTTTCTGTTGATATACTTTTGAGTAAGATGATAGAGAGAAGAGGGAATCAAGAATAGGATTGGATTGAAGAAAAGGAGCGCCACACCGCTAATCATAAGAAATGGATCGGCTTCTTTCGTCCAGCTACCTACCCAATAAAGACTTATCAAACAAAAAACAAAAGCCATTAAATAGGTTAATCTATTGACTTCAGCCAGTGTCTTTTTATTTTCAAGAGCAATTAAATAAGGAATGAGGCCAACAAACATTAAATAGGGAAAAGGGAATGGCGGGAAAGCGATTCCCAATAATATTCCGGAAACAATCGCACGTTTTGTATCCTTAGATAATATTTTGTTTAACTTAATTTCCACTTTTTTTCTTTTTAATTAAATAGCGGACGCCCCATACCAAAGCAACAACAACTGTCAACGCAACAACAATATTTGAATAGGTCGTTAAATAATAATCAATTTTTTCAACATTATTACCTACTTCCATTCCCATGAAAATTATCAATGCATTCCATAAAAATGCAGAGATTAATGCATTCACAAAAGTTTTAACAATATGTAATTCGTGAACTCCCGCAAAAAAGCTTATCACCGATCTTGTGCCGGGCATGAATCTGTTTGCCAGAATAAGCCAATAACCATATTTGGAAAACCATCTGTCGGTGTTTTCAAGCGCTTCCGGGGAAATGAATTTGAGTTTCCCTCTTCGCAGTACATGCTCGCTCAAATAATAACCTACATAATACATTAAAATAAATCCAAGTGCACTTCCGATACTGGTTATTAAAAGCACGGGAACGAATTCAATTCCCGTCGAAGCAATTAGTGAAGCACCTATAACCACCACAACATCACTGGGCGAAGGTGGGAATACATTTTCGATAAATGCGAAAAAGAAAAGAACAAAATAAATATATGAAGTATCGAGTGATCCGATAAAACTTAAAATTTCCTGCAGCATAAAATTCCGAATTAATTATTTAACCAGTTTGTTATTCAAAGCATTTACAAAGAAAGGCAATTTAAATATTTATAATATTGACTTGGCAAAAGAAACAACAGCGAAAGCCTGAATGCCTTCTCCCCTGCCGAATCCATTCATTCCTTCTCCGGTTGTTGCTGTAATACCGACTGCATTTTCGGAAATGTTCAACAGCCCGGCAATATTCTTTTTCATTGGAGCAATATAATTGGCAAGTTTTGGTTCGAGGCATTCAATAGAAATAGCAACATGAAGTATCTCGGTATCTTTCAAATATTTCATTGCTTCCAAAAGATAAAACTTACTATCCGTTATACCCTGCTTGCATAAATCATCTGCGATTTTTCCCAAAATATTAACACCGGTTACACTTGAAATTGCATTTGTAATTGCATGCAACACCGGATCTGCATCGCTGTTTCCTTTCAATGATCTGGGATAATCAACTTCAATACCGCCCATTATTAAAGGCTTGCTTTTCTTTTCCTCAAATCTGTGACTGTCCTGGCCAAGTCCCGTAATAAAAATTTTTTCACTCAATACCGCACCTCGAAACTATTGAATTCTCCCGTTGCTTCGCGCCATTTTACATGCACCGATTTTACATGTGCACTAATGGGACCAATTTTTATTTGCTCAATCAACTCTTCCAATTTTGCTCTGGGACCTTCGGCAACAGTCAACACATCACCAGTGATCAGATTTTGAGTGAAGCCCTTTAAGTCCAACAGCGCAGCTTTTCTTACAACAAAATATCTGAATCCCACACCTTGCACTAATCCGGTTGCCAATATTTCTGCTCTTTCTTCTTTCATGCTTGAGAATAAAAATTATAATTAAAATATAATAAACATTTCAAACGAATAAAACCTTCCTCAATTCATTGAATGAACCGACAACCAAATTCCCATTCGATCTTAATTTTTCTTCCGATTGATGCCCCCCGGCAATGAGTATTGCTTCAATTCCCATATTGTGAGCAACTTCGGCATCATGTAAAGTATCACCAATCATAACAATTTTATCGGTATCATCACCAATTTCTTTTATCAATTCCAGTCCCAATTCCATTTTGGAATGAGCATAAATATTATCCAATCCTTTAATACTTTCGAGATATTGTGTCAGTCCGTATTCATCTAATAATTTTTTTAAGGTGTGTAAAGAATAAGCCGAAAGGACATATTGTTTAATTCCGCTTTGATATAAGTCGGATACCAGTTGATATGCACCGTCGGCAAGAGTGCATGAATCCTTCCTTTCTTCATAAATATCCATCCATTCTTTGCCGAGCACTTCAAAACTTTCTTTATTAAAATCAAATAACTTAGAGTAATATTCTTTTACCGGGAAAGTAAATACATCATGATATTCTTCCAGCGACAATTTCTTTAAATTGCGCCTTTCCAACAGTCCGTTAATAATATCAACGCACAAATGAACATCGTCGAATAATGTTCCGTTCCAATCCCAAATTACATGACTGAATTTCATTTTAGTGTCCATGACCGTAATTTTTTTCTCCGGCGGTAACTTTTAACTTTAGATAATTATCTTTTGTAGGCAATGGACAAGTTGCATATTTCGTGAAAGCGCAAGGCGGATTGTAAGCCTTGTTGAAATCAAGAACCACTATTCCATTCGAATCGGGTTTTGAAGTATATAAAAACCTTCCCGCTCCGTAAGTTTCTTCTCCGCTGGTTTCATCAGCGAATACAATAAAAAAACTGTCTCCGGCATTTGTTACATCCAATGAATATTCGTTTCCGTCTTTCGAAAAAACCAGTTTACCTGGTGACATTTCTTTTTCTATTGTTCCGATAATTGTGGGAATATTTAATTCCTTGGGTGGATTATATGGAACGAACTTGGCATTGAATTTCCAATCTACATTCACTGGGAATCTTTCTATTCCTTTAAATTCTTTGAGTAATTTCGAATGAGTATCTTTGAGCCTGATTCCGTATTTATCAGGTCCCCGTTTGATAACGTAGAATATCAAGTTTTTATGATTTAGAACTGTTCTATTGGGTTTTGTATCATCAATTAATATCGTTTCTTTTACCGGCATTTCTTTGCTAAGAACTTTCACGTTATCATATACTTTAAGAGTAATGACACTATCTTTTTTTATAAATTCTCCGATATGATCATCTGCCGTTCCTTCCGGGAATACAATATCGTTGTCTTTTGCAGAACCGAAAGTATTTACCCCTTCGTTTAACCAATAGAGCCCAACCAAACTTAGCCAACCATCCGGTTTTTTAAGATTCTCAATTCTTTTGGAATGCCAATCATTGATACTCTGAATATATTCGGGCGAACCGTTTTCTTTAAGTTCATTCGAACAAGACGACAAGGTGAACAACAAAACAAAAAGTAATGAAATTTTTCTCATTGTATTCCTTTCTAATTAAAATATTCCCTTTCTCTAAATTCCACGCCCAATTCTTCGGTACAGAATTTTTTGGCTTTTTCCGAATCCACTTCGTCCATGCCGACAATAGACATTACAACCTTGGCATATTTTTTTGATCTTCTTGCAAAATCGAGCATTGCTTCGTGATGCTCTTCGGTCACATTCATCAATTTTGCGTATTGCTTTGGATCGACGGAATTCAAACTGATTGAAACTACATCTATCAAACCATCCATCTCAGGAGTAATATCCCTTTTATTTATAAGATTTCCATGACCGTCGGTATTCAACCGTGTTTTACCGCCGTTCGATTTAACATATCGTGATATTTCTTTTACAACGTCCCATCTGATTGTCGGTTCACCATAACCGCAAAATACAATCTCTTTGTATTGAGTCGGATCGCCAATCTCTTGAATATAAACCTCTGCCGGAGGTTCTTCCTGCTTACTCATTCTCAACTTATGCCCCTTAACCATCGCTTCCCCTTTACGGTCGCAGAATATACAATCTGCGTTGCACCTATTCGTAACGTTTATGTAAAGCGAATTTCCGATTGTGTATGTGAATTTAAGTTTAGGAGCTTCTCCGATTCCAAAATATTTATAAACATTATAGTTGGTTGCTCTGGCAACATCTTCAACACTACAATGATTCAATTCGGCAAGCTTTTCCGCAACGAGATTAACATACATCGGTTCGTTCCTTTTGCCCCGGTGTGGAACAGGAGTCAGGAAAGGAGAATCTGTTTCCAACATCAAGTTATCGATTTGCAATGTCTTAACCACTTCTCTCAAAGAATCTGCTTTTTTGAAAGTGATGTTTCCGGGGAAGGATATTACATGCCCCATCATAATCAATTCCCTTGCATCCTTATCTGTTCCGGCAAAACAATGGAATTGAATCCGCAAAGGAGTATCCTTGTATTCTCGGACAATATTCATTATATCTTCGTTAGCATCACGGTTATGAACTATTGCCGTCTTGTTTAATTCCAGAGCTAGATCCAATTGCTTGCGGAATGCTCTTATTTGAATTTCCCTTGGTGAAAAATCGTAATAATAATCCAGGCCAATCTCTCCAACGGCAACAACTTTTGGATTATTTGCTAACGTTCTGATTTCGTCAACCCATTCATCTGCCCATTCAGCTGTGTCATGAGGATGAACACCAACCGCAGCATAAATAAAATCGTATTCCCCGGCAATTTTAACCGCTTGCTTTGCATCGTTCAAATTTGTAGAGGGAATTATTATATAGTCGACACCATTTGATTTTGCCCTTTGAATGACTTCATCCAGATCTTCTTTAAAATTATCGAGAAATAGATGAGCATGTGTATCTATAAACATATCAATTATATTCCGGAATATTTTTTAAAATAATAGCTCTAAATTTAGGGAAATATTTCTGATAGGAGAAACGTTTCCAATCATTTCAACATAGTTATAATTGAACACATTGTTAACGTTAAAATAAATATTTGCGGGGAAATTAAATTGGAACATTGAAACGCCAAAGCGGAGATCAACGACAAACACTTCGCTTCTTCTTTCGCCGTCTTTAACCAGCCCTAAATCCACCAACTCATTGTCAATTTCTTCCACACGGCTCCAGTATCTAAAATCAATTCCAATCCGGTATGGATGAGGGGAATATTGTAATGATGAATAGAGTAAATGCTTGGGTCTGTATTTAAGCGATTTATTAAGATTCAAATCTTTTGTGGAAAGGAATGTGTAACCGACATTCAAATAAGTATCAAGCTCGCGTATGAATATTTTCCCACTCAGTTCACCACCTTGAATTCTTGCACGCGTTACATTTTCAAAAACGACTTTCCCGTCCGTATCTATCTTAGGTTCTATCATGTCAAAATAGTCATTATTGAAAAGGGCTATATCTAATTCGGCAAATTTACCGAATACTTTCTTTCCTCCTAATTCAATTGAATTACTACTTTCCGGAAGGAGATTGGGATTCGGTTTAACTGAAATACCGGAAGTATTTGTTGATGTAAAAGCCTCTGCAAGGGATGGTGCTCTGAATCCCATACCAAAAGACGCTCGTAGAATAATATCATCCGAAAGTTTATAATTCAGTCCGAATTTTGGTGAAAAATCTTTGAATGAATCCAATGTATCCAACTTGGTGATATCGTATCTTGCGCCCCCAAATAGTTTAAGTTGTTCCAGTAATTTGATCTCCGATTGGAAATATCCGCCTAACGAAAAGGAAGTGGGGTTGCCAAATATATTCGATTGAACAACTCCTCTCGTAAGCTCAATTCCGGAAATTAATCTTGTTGATTTTCCAATATTATTTTCAGACTGTACTTCCGTTCTCAACAAAGAAGAAGTACTGTTGTTTGCGCTCTCCGATTCGTCTTTCCAATAATTATAATAATAACTGGTAATTACTTTCATCTTCCAGTTTGATGTAACTTCCTGATCGAAAACAACACCGCCGATTACACGGGTTGAAGATACTATTTGTCCTTGATCAGCATCGGGTGGAACCAAAGCATTTCTTGAATCTTTCCAAAAGTTAAACGTACCCCTTCTTTGGGAAATGCCCATTCCAAGCAAAGTTAAACTGCTTTTCGGAGAAAATTTAATTTTGCTCTTTAAATAGCCGGCGTATCTTTTTGACCAATCACCTTGCCGGTAACTATCGTTTTCAATCCGCGAAAAGGAAGAAGAGAATCCTACATTCTTAAAACTATTGGAATGTGAAATTGTCAAACCGTTGAATGTTCTTATATTATCACTCCAATCCCATTCGGAATAATAAGGTTTATCATAGAAACCGCCATAAGTTCGAACCAATGTGACCGGAGAAGATGAAGTTTCTTTTGTTACAACATTTACAACCCCACCAAGTGCAGTTGAACCATATAAAGAACTTGCAGCACCTTTGATTACTTCAATTTTGTCTATATCATCAACCGGAACGATTTGCCAAATAATTTCTCCGGTATCACCCGAATAAATCGGTATTCCTTCTATTGCTGTTAACACTCTTGTTCCGGCTCCTCTGCTGTAACCGGAAGAACCCCGGATGCTAATCTGATCCAGTGTTATATTTACGCCGGGAACGTATCTTAATGCCTCGTCCAATTGTGTGATGTTTTTTTCTGAAATGAATTCTGCGTCCATTACCTCTGCACTTACCGGAAGGTCTGTTATTTTCTGTTTATACTTTGAAGCACTAACAATAACTTGCTCGGTTTCAATCTCCGAGGAATAAAGCATTATTTTAATATTTACGATTTGCTTTTCACTATCAATATATCGTTCAACGGTTTTGTATCCCACCATTGATACTCTTAATGTTACCGGTAATTTGACCTGACTTAATTCAAACTTTCCTGAATTATCCGTTGCTGTTCCCGTGTTTGTCCCTACTATCATTATATTCGCACCAATCAGAGGTCTGCCGGAGTTATCAACAACTTTTCCGGTAATTTTAGACTGGGAAAAGATCAACGACGTTGCCAGTAGAATATTTAATATTATATATTTTATCATATTCAAATTATTCTCCCGGTGGTTGATTTGGCGGATTATCGAAATCGCAGATGATGTTAATGTTTTCCAAAAATCTATCGGAAGGAATAATTAGTTTTGCCGGATTAATTGTATCGGGCGGAATGACATATAATCCCACGACTCTCCAATCCTGCCGGGCAAAGGAGAGCAAAGCATTCGATTGCGCCACAGCGAGATACGAATATTCCCCCGGCTCTATGTTTGAAATGGTTGCATCCGGAGATAATGAATTATAATCGTAACTTGTAACTCCGGAAGGAATTATTTCACTTACATACCTCAAATTGGTTGCATTAAAATCATCTGGCGTCAACAATGGGGACTTAAATAATACAATTCTTGTTTGAAGAATATCCGTCGGCCAAGTTCCCTTGAAAGTAATAGTTCCGGAAAAGCCCGGTTGGATTTTGACCTCCGGTGCAGGTTCAATTCCGTGTCCGCAGGAAAGCAACAGCGGAATTAGCAAAATTGGCAATAACTTGATCTTCATAAATAAAAAATAAGAGTATTTATCGAAAAACTCAATTCATAAGTGGATGTGCAGCTTCAATGAAAAGGCAGCTATATTTGCTAAATGATTTTCAAAAAGATTATTTAATGGTTCGGAAAAGCTAACTAATAACCGATTGTGAAGTAGAAATAGAGAGGACCTTTAACGACAATCGGTTTTTCAAGAGTATTGGCAAAGTAGAAACTCCTTCCAAGTGAAAAATCCGCTTGTCCGAGAGGTGTATCGAAAGATATAGTTGCACCAATGCCATGGCGCAGGTCCTTAAACCGGATTGCCTGTTGGGTTCCCCAAATACTTCCCAAATCGTAACGGAATTTTAAATAAGTGTCGAAGAAAATCTGAAACGGAAGTTTGGTTCTAAATTCCAAAGAAGAAGAAAAAACTTGTCGACCTCTATATTCGTCATTTCTTAATCCGAAGAATGAATATTGTCCACCGAGGGAAAACTGCTGCGCTAAAGGAAGCGTTTCGTCGGCAAAACCAAGTGTGAAGGATGGCGCTATAGTATTGCTTGAATTGAAGGAGAAATAACTTTTATAATTGAAGAAGAACTTCGTATAACCAACTTCCCCGCCAAACTTTGTTTGAGCCGTTTCATAATACGAATTGATCAAAAATCCTTCCGTAGGATACGGAACTTTATTTTGCGAATCGATGAACAAACTGAACTTGATTGCAGAAATTGTTTGCAAATAAGTTTCGCCAAAATAGTCCAGCTTATTTTTCACTTCGTTGCTTTCGTATCTCCCTTCAACAAAAAGATTCCCAAATTTTTCGGCTTGAGTTCCAAGACCGAATGAAACCCCCGAATATATTTGTCTGTATTCACCCGATTTGCTTCTTTCGAAACGTGACTCGGAAGAAGTTGAATCGTCTTTATAAACATTGATATCGTTAAACCTGCTGTATAATCTGACTTTATATGTCAAATAAGTATCAAATATTCTATTCGATTTTTGTTCTATCACGAAAGAGCGGCCTCTGGTTCCCCCGCCGAATATTATTCCCAACTCTGTTCCGCTGCCGAATAAATTTTCTTCCCTTAAGTCTGCAAATACCTGTGTAAAATTCTCATTGTCTATCCTTAAACCAAGGCGCAAAAGATTTGTTTTCTTTTCTATCACAGTGATTATCAGTTCGTAATGCCCGTTTGTCCTTCTAATATCAGCTTCAACATCGGAAAAGAGATTGGTTGCTTGTAAGTTTATCAATCCTTCTTTAATAAGATTAATCTTTAACGGCTCTCCTTCTTTTATGGGGAATTCCCTCGTAATTACATCCCTATTTGTTTTTTCATTTCCAATAACGGTAATCTTATTAATCGGATGTTCGTTTAACAAAACGCCCAATATCCCATCTTGAAAATAGAGTGAGTCAATTTCTACAAGTGGATAACCCATCTGGCGATACTTCCTCAATAATGCCAATGCCGAATCGACTGTTTCAATTGGATTAAAAGGTTTGTTGATCAGTCCGGAAAAATACCCTTTGCTCTCAATATATTCATCCGGAAGTGATATTCCCTCTATTTTCAAATCCGTTACAGGATCATTCAACTTGTAATTAATTTTCAGTATTCTATTTCCAAGCGAAGTGTCAATCTCTGCCCAAACATTATTGTACTTCCCGGTTCTCAATATTTCATTTAATGCATAAGAAATATCTCCTGAAGTAACTTGCATAGATCCGGAAATATCGTCGAAATAAGATTTTAATTTCTGATCGACTTCAATGCTATCAACACGTAAAATAAGGGAAGAATTTTTATGCGAATGCTCATAGAATTTTTTGTACAACTCTCTAATTTTATTTATTTGAGGTTCGGCGGCTTTTTTCCCGGCATCATATATAAAAGAAACCTTAGAAAAATCACGGTTGTTAATCCCCTTCAATTCCGGTTGAATGAGAAGATCCACTACTTGGAGATTTTGAGTAGTCAATCTTTCCATTGGAATACTCACCAATTGTTCCGCAACTTCCCAAGGATAATTCAATTCATCTTCTTTTCTCAAAGGCGAAGTTGCGTTAGAACCAATTACTACATCGCTTCCTATTCTCCGGGTGATAAGAGCGGGAATGTTTGCCACCAATCCCCCATCCACCAACATGAGGGAATCGTATTTAACAGGCGGAAGGAAAAATGACACACTTGCACTCGCTCTCATTGCACGCGTTAATGATCCTTTATCCAGCACCACTTCTTTCCCGTTGACCAAATTTGTGCTGACCGCTCTGAATTTATACAAAAGCTCATCAAAGGATTCCTTCACGTGTATCGGTGCATTTAATACTAGGGTGTTGAGAAATGATGAAATACTTTGGCCTGAACTGATGGAAGTTGGAATTACCGGTTTCAAACCGTCCAAACGGAATGTGAGTATTGCCCTGTCCTCTGCCAATTTTTGATCAACAAATAGCTGCGATCTTTTCAGTTCCTTAGGCGAAGTAAACTTTGCCCAATCCGAATTAAATAGAATATTTTTTAATGTGTGTAAATCGTAACCCGCGCTGTAAAGTCCTCCGATAATTGCACCCATGCTTGTCCCAACAATGAATTCGATAGGGATACCGGCTTTTTCCAAGGCTTCCAAAGTGGCAATATGAACAAAACCTCTGCTGCCTCCGCCGCTAAGGGCAATGCCAACTTTGGGAATATCAGCAGGAACCTTAGCCGAAAGTCCGAATGGAAGTTTTTTTTCTTTAAGAGGAATTTCAATTTTTATTGTTGAATCGGATATTGAAGGGGAACCGGATAGATTAAAGGACTGACCTTTAATCTGTAAGGTCAGTCCCATAATTAAAACAATATTTAATAGATTTCGGAGCATTCCATTTCCCCGAGCAGGAAAAAATTAACGTCTTTTTTTAGCTGATTTTTTCTGAGCTTGAGCTTGTTTTTCCGCAGCTTCCATCATCCTTTGCATAAAACCAGCTTTCTTTTTACCCTTTACGGGCTTCAGTTCTTCCGTTCCTTCGCCTTTTTTATGATTAATATAATATTGCTGTGCGATGGAAAGAAGATTAAACATAAAGTAATACAAGTTCAATCCGGCCGGGAATCCCATGAACATTACGGTAAACATAACCGGCATTACATAAACCAGTGCTTTCTGACTTGGGTCTTTAACGCTCATCTTTTGTTGGAAGAACATCGTTACGCCAAGCAGAATTGCCAAACCGGATATTTTATCCACACCAAAGAGCGGTAAACGGAATCCCAAATCATAAATAACATCCGGTGACGAAAGATTTGTTATCCACCAAATGAATGGCTCGTGACGTAATTCAATTGCCACATTAAAGAGACTCCAAAGCGCAATAAGAATAGGCATCTGCAGCAACATGGGCAAACACCCGCCGGCAGGATTGATGCCGTAGGTCTGATACAATTTCATTGTCTCTTTTTGCTGCCTTTGCGGATCATCCTTGTATTTTTCCTTTATCTCCTTAATTTTTGGCTGCAAAAGTTGCATCTTCCGCATCGATTGATAACTCTGGCGGGTTAAAGGATAAAGGACAAATTTTATTAAAATTGAAATTACTATTAGCACCCATCCGTAATTAGGGATGAAAGTATGCAAGAACTTTAATAACGGTAGAAGAATATATTCTGATATAGGCTGAATAATTATTGTTAATCCGAGGAAACTACCCCAATCGAAAATAGTCTCGAAATGTTTATCGTAGCTTTTCAGAATATCATAATCTACAGGTCCCAGATAGAGAATGAATGAATCCTTCTGATAATCCTTCTCCAAATATGGAATTTTCAATGCAGCTGAATAATATTCCCTTTCGTCGAGTTCGTTTAATTTAATATGTTCGCCTTCGAAATAAGCCCCCCCTTCGTCGTAGGGTTTTACGGGAGCTAAAATCATGGCAAAATATTTCCCTTTAACGCTAACAAAATCAACACGACCGTTAATCTCTTTTTCAATCTTTTCTTCAGTACCGGCATCCACCTTAACGATTTCATCCCCGGAATATGCAGCTGCGTGAGCATAGCGTGCTTCGTCGTTCGAGTTTTCTTCAACGAAATTTATTCCGTTTTGCCAAATTAGATCGTAACGAAATCCGCTTATCAAATCGTTCATATTCACCATCTCGATATCGAGATTCGATGCATAATCGTTGGCATAGAAAGTAAAGTTTTTACGTATCTCCCTATTGCCATCAATTTTAAGTGTGAAATCGAATCTTAAGGAATCGTCACCGGTTATTTTATAATAATAGTTGTCTTTGGAAGTATAAAAATCGAGATCTGCCGTATTAACAAGTTTTCCATCCTTGGTTAAGAATGCCAAATTCAAGTCGCCGCCGTTTTGTGGATTGATTAACTGAACATGGCGGTCATAAAAATTGGTTGTATCTGTTATTTTATTTACATACCAAGTCTCGAACTCTTTCAAATAATATTTTCTGATCCTTGCACCGCGCGTGGTGAGCTCGAATTTCGCCAAATCAGTTTCAACCGTAATAATCCTTACAGGAAGCGAATCGGCCTGAATTCTGTTGACAATGGGTTTATCCTTTTGAATAGGAGTTTCTACCTTTTTGGCTTGAGGCTTTTCCTGTTCAACAGGTTTTTCTTGCACTAATGTGGAATCTGCGCTATTTGGATTTTGTTGAGGAGCTTCGGGAGCATTAATGTAAAGCCAAACAACTAAAATCAATCCAATTAAAACAAATGCAACTGTAGTCTGTCTGTCCATAATTTTCCTTAAAATTAATCGAGAGGATCGAACCCGCCTTTATTGAAGGGGTTACACCTTAAAATTCTCCAAATGGATTTCGCACCGCCTTTAAAGACGCCATATTTTGTAAATGCCTGAACGGAGTATTCCGAACAAGTAGGATGAAACCTACAAGACGGAGGAAAAAGCGGCGAAATAGCCTTTTGATAAAATTTGATCAAATAAATAAATATATATTTCATATTAAATTGAGTCGCCTATCTTTCTGATAAGTTCTACTATTTCGGGTTGAACTTCATCCAGACGGATGACTCTGTTCTTTTTTTGGTTAAGATTGTTGGGAGAAAACACCAGTAGCAAAGAACAATTTTTCTCTTTACATAATGAATATAAAAAAAGTTTATTCATCCGGAATGACTCTCGCATTAGTCGCTTAACCCTGTTTCGCCAAACTGCTTTGCCTGCTTTTTTGAAAACTCCGAAAGCAACTTTAATTTCCGGTTGTTCAGTGTTTTTCCTTAAAAGAAAAACGACTTTAAACTTTTTGCTTTCGGAATAAAGGGTTGACCCGGTTGAATAAACAATTTCAAAATCTTTTTTCTTTTTGATCCGTTCTTTTTTAGAAAGACCAAAACGTTTCAATTTACTAGAATTCGTCGCTAACTGTTAATCTTTTTCTTCCTTTAGCTCTTCTTCTGGCAAGCACTTTTCTGCCGTTTTTTGTAGCCATTCTGGCTCTAAAACCATGTTTGTTTTTTCTTTTTCTGTTGCTGGGTTGATATGTTCTTTTCATTTATCTTACCTTTAACAATATATTTTTCACAAAGAGCCGAAATTTAAAGATTTTTCGGGCAAAGAACAAGATTAATCTGCTTTGCAAAAAGAAGCCGGATTATTCAATTTATTCCCAATCGAGAAGACTTTTTCCTATAATTTCTCCGCAACAATCAACGAAGCATCGTTTCCCATCGGTTTTAGTTCAATATGCCCAAAACCTGTATTTTTAAGCCAGCTTTCAATCTCGGAATATTTGTACGACCTTCCTTTTTTGGTACCAACCAACATATTTATTGAAAAAAGCACGGCTCTTTTGGGGGAAGTTTCGTCTTCGTTCAAAATAAACTCATTTATCAATATTTTTCCCCCTTTGTTTAATGAATTATACGTCTTTTGAATCAGTTTTTCATTTTCCAATGCTGAGTTTATGTGAAGAATAGCGGATAATATTGCCAAGTCGTATCCTTCACCAAAGTCCGCATCGTGATAACTTCCCTCGATAAATGAAATTCTTTCCTCCATTCCTTCGTTTTTAACAAATTTCTTGGATATCGGAATAATTTTGGGTAAATCCAGCAAAACCCCCGTAGCCTCAGGCAACTGCTTCAAAAAACTAATTAAAAATACTCCGCTACCTCCACCGATATCAATAATTCTGCGAATATTATCACGATTTATCATTAACGGAATAAGATCTGCTGTTTTCTTTGCCCTGTAATGCATTGCGGAAATAAATGCTTCGGAAAAATCGTTTCCCTCAAAATCCGGCTTAATAATACCGGTCAAATCGCTCCATCTTTCGAATGTGTTGCAGTAATGTTTGAGGGAATAGACAAATTCATTTGAATTTTCATTTAAATAGGTTTTGGCAAAATGAGAATTGTAATATTTATCTTTTACTTTGTGCAGCAAATCCAAGGAAACAAGAGCATTCAGTAACCGGCTCAATGAATCCTCTTCCACATCAAGTTTTTCCGATATCTCTTTTAAGGTAAGCATGTGAGTATCGAGAGTTGTAAAAACTTTCAACTCGATTGCAGTAAGGATTATCTTGATATCCTGAAATTTCCTTACGAATTCAATAATATCAGCCGGATTTTCGAAGGGTTCAGCCATGTTCAACCTCAAAATTTGTTACCATTAACTTACAAATTTTGGTAATAAAATTATATTCTCCTTCTGAACCCTTCCCCGAGTACTTCGTGTACATTATGAATGATTACAAATGCATCCGGATCAATTTCCTTTACAGATTCTGTAAGATTCGTAACTTCTTTTAGAGTAACCACAGTAACCAGTACTTCACGATCAATGTTTCTATACAGGCCTCTTGATTTCAATGCAGTAGCGCCCCGGCTGAATTTTGTGAGTATCATATCCGAAATATCGCTGCTCTTATCGGAAATGATTGTAGCCATTCTCGCATAATCGAATCCGTCGATAATCACGTCAATAATTCTTGCAGATATGAATAATAAAAATATGGCATAAAATGTTAGAGAAAGAGCAGGTCTTTCCGGTGATAAATCTTTTACCTCGATTATGAATCCGGCAAGGGCAATTACTATAAAATCGATTACCATTATAGCCTGCCCCGGTTTTATGCCCATCTTTTTTTGCATAATTGCAGCCACAATATCGGAGCCGGCAGTTGTGCCTTTAAATTTGAATATTATTCCCAGTCCAACGCCAATAAGCACTGCGCTTATAATGATGAGGAACAGAAAATCTTTTTCCATTAAATCTTTCACCGTCGGTGATTCTTGTAATTTCAACCAATCAAAGCCGGGAATGTCTCCTCTGAAAAAATCTATAAAGAATGAACTGATGGTAAAACCGTAAAATGTTCTTACCCCGAATCTTTTACCGAGTTCTTTAATACCCCACAAATATAAAGGAATATTAATGAGCCATATCATCAAACCAACCGGAATTTTTTCACCAGTAAGGTAGTGAATTGCCATTGCCAAACCACTTGCACCCCCGGGAACAACTTTGGCGTCCACAAGAAAAACGCCAATACCTAAAGCCATTAAAGCCGAACCTAGCGTAATTGCGAAATAATCAATTACCGGATATTTTTTTAACAATTTCTTAGCCATTTCCGCACTCAAATAATTAATTTCCAAAAAATAAAGCCGTAAAAATAACAGCCGCGTTTGTCAAAACGAAATTAAATTTTGTTAAATTTTAATAATTTTTTCGGCATCTTCAGTGGTAATTATTAATACGGGTGAAAGATTTTGTATCTTTGTGTTTTCAAAATAAAAATGGTTTGAAGTGGAAAACAGCTACAAAGCATCCGGCGTTGATATAAAAGCCGGAGAAGAAACGGTTGATAAAATAAAAGATTACGCAAAATCTACATTCAACAAGAATGTACTTACCGGATTGGGACATTTCGGCGCATTCTATCAATTGGATTTGAGCAAGTATAAAAATCCCGTATTGGTTTCCAGTGTTGACGGAGTTGGCACCAAGTTAAAAATTGCTATCGAAATGGATATTCATGATACCGTCGGTCAGGATTTGGTTAATCACTGTGTTAACGACATTGCAGTTGGCGGCGCAATCCCTCAATATTTTATGGATTATATGGCTTTCGGTAAACTGAATCCGGAAGTTGCGGCTGAAATTGTTAAGGGATTTTCCATTGCATGCAGGGAAAACGGAGTTGCTCTTATTGGGGGAGAAACTGCCGAAATGCCGGGAGTTTATTCAAAGGAAGATTACGATCTTGCCGGTACGATAGTTGGTATTGTTGAAAAAGACGAAATAATAAACGGCGAGAAAATTGAAAAGGGAGATTTGCTCGTTGGATTAAAATCAACCGGCCTGCACACAAACGGTTATTCCCTTGCAAGGACAGTATTGGAAAAAAAATTCAAATATACAGATCAACCCGATATGCTCAATCAACCACTCGGGAAAGAATTGTTAAACGTTCACAAATCTTATCTTAAATTTATCACTGCCGTTAAATCTATTGACGGAGTCCATGGATTTTCGCATATAACCGGCGGCGGTATTATCGGGAATACGAAAAGAATTCTCCACGGTGAGAGCAAGTTGGCAATCGACTGGGAGTCTTGGGAAATCCTTCCAATATTTAAATTAATACAAGAGACCGGAAACATATCCGATGAAGAAATGAGAAAAGTATTCAATCTTGGAATTGGATTAATAGCCGTAGTAGATAAAAATGTTGCGGATAAAGTAATTGAAGAAGCTAAAAATTTGAATTATGTTGCTCAAGTTATCGGAGAAGTAAAATAAAAGCGGCGGTTGCCCGCCGCTTAAATTTAATTATAAATTAATCACTGCCATTAAATATCCCCAACTTGCAGAATCTTTAGATTTCTTTTCTTTAAAGATTTCTCCGGGTGAAAACATAGAGAAGCCCGCTACAAAAGTTGCATATTTATCGAATAAATATTTTACAGTGATGTCAATTTCGTTACCAAAGGCATTGGAAGTTGAACCGTTAACCAAAGTGTAATCTTCAGCAGAATTGAATACATGGAAATTAACTCCGCCTTTCACTTTCTTACTGAATGATGCGCCCACTTTTGCATGCATATCAACCAATCCCAATCCATATGTATCTCTCGGAATATTAATGAAGTAGTCCATGTATCCGTAAAATTTATGGTTGGTTGCATAAAGTGTGTTGAATACTTTATATTTATTTGCATCTTTACCGTCATCACCACTAAGATATTCATATCCCAAGCTTAACGAAGGATTTAATTTCATATCGAATTTATAACCTACGTTTGCGGCAAACATATAAGCTGAAACATCTTTTCCGGCAAATTTTCCTGTTTGATAAGCAGCTTCTATTTCGTGGAAAAAGCCTGCCATGCTACCTTTGGTATATAATCCCACGGTGCTTCTACCAAGTTGTTCCGTTTTGGATTCATTTTGATAAACAAAGAAAGGCTGAACTGAAGCTTTTCCCATAGGAATATTGAAATAAGCCCCGAATACTGATTGATCCAAAGAATCACCTTTGAATAATTTTTCTGTTTCTTGAAGTGCGAATATGTCAACACTGAATTTGGATGATTGATATTTAATCATTGCACCGTCGAAACTGCGTGCAGTGTTACTCCAACCGACGGCTCCCAAAAATCTTTCATTTCCGTACTTTACTTCCATTCTACCTGCTTTGAGTGCAAACGGCAAACCAAAAAGATTTTTAGCAGTAAAAAATGCTTGGTGTATGTCAACATTTGCGGTATTAGCCATTGTTCCGCCTTCTGTACCAAA
>CAZULK010000041.1:0-19530 GCA_964621225.1 uncultured Melioribacteraceae bacterium
TTAAATATTGTTTTTAATCCCATGAATAAGTTATCTGAGAGCAATTTTGGATTCCGTTTGCGTACAAATTTCGGGGAAAGCGATCTTTCGTTTATCTCGGGAAAATTCGATGGGAAATATATTGCCGGTTACGATTTTGCGGGTAATTTGGGGGATGCCGGAATCCGTTCGGAAGGACTAATAAAATTTGAGAGTAATCTACCTTTCGAGGACAAAGTTCAATTTATAGCCGGAATAGATTATCAATTCACTCCCAAACTATACTGTTTGCTGGAATATCACTACAACGGCGAGGGAGAGAAAAACAAGTTCAATTACAGATTGGATAAATTGATGAAAGGAGAGATATTGAATTTGAATAAAAACTATCTTGCTTTCAGCGGGATGTATCAAATAACTCCTTTACTAAATTCAACTTTGATGATGTTAAATAATATGAATGACAAGAGCATCTTTTCTTCGCTTACATTCAGTTATTCATATACGGATAATCTCTATTTGAATTTCGGGGGACAAATATTTAACGGAGAAGACTTCACGGAGTATTGGTACTATCCGCAAACTGCATTCATTCAGGTGGAATATTATTTTTAATCTGCATGCTAATACTATTGTCATCTTCCCTGCAATAAACATAAGTGGGAAAATCAACTTTTAGAATTTTGTACTTTCCAATAATTCTTTCAAAGAATTCTGAGTCTTCGCTGTATTCAATATTTTTGAATCCCCCTTCCCTCTCGAAAATTTCTCTCTTACAGAAAAACGTCCCACCGATAACGCATTCGTTCAAATCGATCAATTTTGATACATCATTTTTATCCGGTATAAGATGAGAACCGATAATTTTCACTCCGCCATGCAGAAAATCCGCATTGTTGTCTTTAATGGATTTGATTCTACACTCCAAATGTTCTGGAAGGTAGTAGTCGTCGCTGCCAAGGAATGTGATGAACTCCCCTTTTGATAAGTCTATTCCCCTATTTAAGCTAAAAGGCAACCCGGTATGTTCATGCTTGTAATAATGAATTCTATCATCGGCGAGTAGCTTTTCTAATACCGAACTCGTGTCGTCGGTACTTCCGTCATCAATGATAAGCAACTCCCAGTCTTGCCAAGTTTGGTTTAAAACCGATTTAACCGCCCGCGAAATAATATAACCCCGGTTAAAAGTAGGAAGAATAATTGAAACAGCCGGATATTTCCCCTTGTATAAGCTCATATTTAAAAATGATTAAATCTAAATATTAAAGCTAAACTATTTTTTTCATATATTTTCAGGTCGAATAAAATGATATTATAAAATGAGTTACCGTGACCAGAAAAAATACTTCGAGGCATTAAAAAGATTCGAAAGGAAAATGGATCCGAAGGAATACGAAGATTACAAAATGCTTAAGAAAAGGCATATTGACGACGAGGATTTAGACAAGCTTTCGATGGAAAGATTGAAAGGCTATTACGAAAAATATTATGTGAACAGACCGAAGCCGAATTTAGATTCGCTGTTCAAGAAACCAGATACAGAAAATTAACCAACGAGGAGATATGGATAATTCAAAACTGCACAAGATCATTGGGGCGATAGTTTTTTTGATTGCTGCGTTCACTTATTTCTCTACCGTTCAACCATCAGTTTCGTTTTGGGATTGCGGTGAATTTATTGCGTCATCTGTTAATTTGCAGGTGCCTCACCCACCTGGAACACCATTTTTCTTGATACTGGGAAGATTCTTCTCTATGATCCCTTTTGCCGAAAATCTTGGTCTTAGAGTAAACACTATTTCAGTATTAGCTAGCGCATTTACAATTTTATTCCTATATCTGATAATAGTTAAGGCAATCGAAAACTTCTCGAATAAAAAAGAAGATGACTCATTATCTAAATTAGGCACTTATCTTGCAGCAGCAGTAGGAGCTTTATCTCTTTGCTTTGCCGATACATTTTGGTTTAATGCCGTCGAAGCAGAAGTTTATGCTTCCTCTTCATTCTTTATTTCCTTTGTTGTTTGGATGATGATGAAATGGAATGAAAGAGCTGACGAACCGGATAACGAAAAGTATTTAATAATGATAGCATATATGATCGGACTTTCAACCGGGGTTCATTTGATGGCTGTATTGTCAATTGTTCCGATCGTTATGGTTATAATGTTTCGCAAATATACTACTGACGAAAAAGCGCTTTTCGAATCTGCGCGCCTCTTTCTTATTCACGCAATAATTATTCTTGTGATTGCCGGAGCTGTTTGGTCTACTTTAACATCAACTTATCCCCCAACTCCGGAAGAATATCATGCAGTCGACTCGAAATTCTTCTGGATTTTCGTTGCCGTGTCAATTGTATTTATGGGAGCGTTTTATAAAAAAGTAATCAATAAAGATTCATTCTATTTACCGATAATTATCGGTGGTATCAGTTTAGTTCTCGTTTATCCTGGAATAGTAAAATATGTCCCCAACACATTGGCTGCCCTAGGTGGTGCAGACGATATGACCAACTTATTCTTCTTTATTCTGCTCTTGGCAATTTTGGCTTATCTGATGTATTGGTCGGCTAAAGAAAAGAAAGACACGACTAATTTGATTGCAAAAACATTCCTTTTTGCATTGCTTGGCTTCACGACTTATTCAACAATTATAATTCGTTCGAATCAAGACACACCAATAAATTTGAACAGTCCGAAAACTTTCCCAAAATTAGTTAAATATTTGAATCGTGAACAGTATGGGGATTTCCCTACTTTCAAAAGAAGATTTTCTCAAGAACCACATCAGCAAGGAATATATACAAATTATTCCAGCGATCTCGATTTTCTGGTTCGTTATCAAATGAATCATATGTTCCACCGTTATCTGCTTTGGAATTATGTAGGCAGGGAATCTACCGTGCAGGATTCCGGAGTGGATTGGAAACAATTGTATTGGATCCCATTCTTGCTTGGATTGTGGGGAATATTTTACCACTTCAAGCGGGACTGGAAGATGGCTTCGGTTTATATGGTGATGTTCATTTTCCTCGGTTGGCTTACAGCGTTCTATCAAAATCAACAGCAACCTCAACCTAGGGAAAGGGACTATTTCTACGTTGGGGCATTCTTTGTTTATTCCCTTTGGGTAGGAATAGGAGTGAAAGGTATTTTTGATGTATTGAAAGAAGCTATTGGAGATCCGCAGAAATATAAAACTGCATTTTTCGGGACGGTTGCCTTGGCCTTTATATTCGTACCGTTCAATATGGCAAGAACAAATTGGTTTACACACGACCGTTCAAGAAACTATGTGCCATGGGATTATTCATATAACTTATTGCAAAGCGTTGCTCCGGATGCAGTGATATTCACAAATGGAGATAACGATACATTCCCACTGTGGTATCTGCAGGATGTTGAAGGCGTAAGAAGAGATGTTCGAATTGCAAATCTCAGTTTGTTGAATACGGACTGGTACATCGAACAGTTGAAAAATACTGCACCGTACAATTCTAAAAAAGTTAAATTCACTTATTCCGATGCCGAAATAGAACGGTTGGGACCAATGAGATGGAATCCGAAAAATATGTCCGTTCCGGTACCAAAGGATGTTTATCAAAAGTTCGGAGTTACCGATACTTCGCAAATCAATAGAGGAAAAATAACTTGGCGGATGGATAATACTGCGACCTTCGGAAATATTAAGGCTGTAAGAGTACAAGACCTTGCGGTTCTGGATATTATTAAAGCCAATAATTGGGAAAGACCCATTTACTTCGCAGTTACTTGTAGTGAACAAAGTAAAATTGGTCTTGGTGATTATCTGAAAATGGAAGGATTGGCTTTCCGTTTGGTTCCATACAAAGTTGGCTCATATTATGAATCAGTTGACGAAAAGTTAATGTATAAACAACTTTTCGAAGAACCCGAAGGCTATAGCAAGACTTACAAACCCGGATTCAAATTCCGCGGGTTGAACGATCCTTCTATATTTATGGATGAAAATCATCAAAGGCTTACAATAAACTACAGAAATGCATTCATCCGTTTGGCACTGAATTATTTATATGTGCAAAACGATAATGAAATGACAATCAAAACTCTGGATAAGATGGAAGAGAAAATTCCTCACGACATTATTCCAATAGATTACAGATTATTGAATGATGTTGCAAGTATCTATTGGAGTGCCGGAGCCAAGGAGAAATATAAAACATTGATCAAAACGGTAGAGGAAAAATGCTTGGCACTCATTCAAGCAAATCCATCAAACGTAAGAGGAGATTATAATCCCTATTTCATGCTTAAACAAATTTATGATAACCTGGAAGAATACGATAAGTTTGTTGATGTGTTAAGGACTCTTCAATCGGTAAGACCCGGAGATACTTCGGTTCAACAAATGATTGAAGAATATCAACGGAAAGCACGGAATAAAGGTAAAACAGAAATAAATAATTCAGAGAATCAAAATAAATAAATTTTAGGGCGCCCAACCGGCGCCTTAATTTTATTTTCAATAAATGTAGTGGAATGATTTGAGAATATTAGTAAACGCACTTTCCGGAATCGGCGATGCATTGATGTTCACTCCGGCACTGAGATTATTAAGGAATTCATTACCCGAAGCGAATATTGAAGCAATGGTAATGTACAAAGGGGTGAAAGACTTTTATGAAAGAATACCACAAATCGATAAAGTACACTATTATGACTTTCTTAATTCCAATCCCCTTTCAGCTTTGAAATTTGTGCTTTCTTTAAGAGGCAAATTCGATGCAAGTATAAATGTTTATCCTTCGAATAGAAAAGAATATAACATAATCAATAGAATAATCGGTGCGGATAAACGTGTAGGAGTAAGGTATTTACGAAAAGATAATGTCAATTGGGGATTTCTGAATAATTTTACGATCATGGAGAACGATTCCCTCCACAATGTTGAAGAAAATGTGAAACTGATCGAACTGATTACCGGTGAGAGTTATGATGATATTCCGGGCTTGCTTTTCCCTCTGTACGAAGAGGATAGAGCTTTTGCCAAAAGATTTTTAAGAGGATTAAACTTAAACGGGAAGAAACTCATCGGTTTCCACGCCGGCTGTTCAACATTAAAGAATCATATTAAAAGAAGATGGTCCCCGGAAAAATTCGCAGACTTGGCGGTTAGACTGATTTCACTGTTTGATACAGACATTCTTTTATTTGGAGGACCGGAAGAATTAAAATTGAATCAGCGCATCTCGGATTTGGCTTTAAGCAACCGGGTACACGTTGTCGAGACCGGGTCACTTATTCAAACAGCGGCAATAATAGAAAAAACAGAACTATTTGTTACTAACGACAGTGGTTTAATGCATATTGCCTCGGCATTAGGCAAAAAAATAGTACCCATCATCGGTCCAACAAGTTTGAATTATATTCATCCTTGGAAAACGGAGTATGTGGCTGCATCGCTCAATTTGGATTGCTCAC
This sequence comes from uncultured Melioribacteraceae bacterium, assembly GCA_964621225.1. Classification (GTDB taxonomy): domain Bacteria; phylum Bacteroidota; class Ignavibacteria; order Ignavibacteriales; family Melioribacteraceae; genus CAYNUJ01. The sequence continues at coordinate 5,445 of CAZULK010000041.1, forward strand.
CCTGCTTTATTTATTCCCCAAGTCCTCTCAGTTGTAAGAGAGATGACGTTAAATTTAAATGTCTCAGAGAATTATCCGTAGATTTGGTAGTAGAAAAAATCAAAGAATTACTTAAAAGTAATGGGAACACAGTATCATGAAAATCAACTTTTTTTCGATAATAATTTTAGCAATATTTTTATTCAATAATTCCGGTGCCAAGGTGTTTGTAAAAGAAGATAAACAAGCGAAATCAGCAATAGATAAACAAAAAGAATTAGATAAATTCTACTCAGATAAACCACTCGGTTCATACATCGAGGGGGACAAAACACATTTTGCAATTTTTGCTCCTTCTGCTAAAATTGTTAAACTTCACATATTTGATGAACCGGGTGGTAAATCAAAAGAATATAGTTTGATAAAGGATGATAACGGCGTTTGGGAAATTTCGATAAACAAAAAATTGACAGGCAAATATTACGCCTATCAAGTTTTTGATGAACAAAGCATCTTAATGAAAGAAGAACCTCCTCTGTGTGTTGACCCATACGCAAAAGCGGTTACATCGTATACAACATATATGAATCCGAGATTGTCTATTGTTTACGAAGATAATTTCGATTGGGAAGGCGACGAATGGATCAGACGCGATTGGAGAGACTTAATCATATATGAAATGCATATCAGAGATGCCACCATTGACCCTTCCAGCGGAGTGAAAAATACCGGAAGCTATTTGGGCTTAACAGAAAAAGGAAAGACCGGAGGATTGGATTACATTAAATCGCTGGGTGTAAATACGGTTGAGTTACTCCCGTCCATGGAATTCGGCAATGTGGAAATACCTTATAAAGATTCAACTGCTATTAAATATAACGATTGGAATCCCTACGAAAGAAATCATTGGGGATATATGACTTCAAACTTTTTTGCCCCGTCTTCCTACTATTCAACGGGATGGAAAGAGTTCAAATGGAATGAATGGATGGGAAAAAACGGGGAGCAGGTAAATCAATTCAAGCAAATGGTAAAATCATTTCACCGCGAAGGAATTGGTGTGATGATGGATGTTGTTTTTAATCATTTGAGTGAATACGAAATTGGTAACCTGAAGCAAATAGATAAAACTTACTACTTCCGGCTCGATGAAAATGGGAATTACATTTCGAAAAGTTACTGCGGAAACGATTTGAGAACGGAAGCCCCAATGATGCGCAGATTAATAATCGACAGTATACTCTATTGGATGAGAGAATATCATATCGACGGCTTTCGTTTTGACCTCGGCAAATTAATTGACTGGGAAACAATAGAGGAAATTATTTACAGAGCAAAACAAATAAACCCGGATGTGGTTTTTGTTTGCGAACCTTGGGGCGGTGGCTATGATCCCAAAGGATTTTCACAGAGAGGATGGGGAGCTTGGAATGATCAAATACGAAACGGAATTAAAGGTGAAAATCCATTCAACGGATTAGGCTGGATTTTCGGTAAATGGTACGGCAACAATAATATTCAAAGAATTGAAAGCTACGTAAACGGGACACTTTTAAGAGATAAATTCGGACTATTCAAAAGAAAAGAGCATTCTGTAAATTATCTTGAATCGCACGACGGTTATACTTTGGGAGATTTTATCAGAATTGCCACAAAGGAAGTTGATCCGGATAAAATAATAAAAGACGTAGACAAGCATGTTAAATTAAGTGAACGGCAAATGAAATTGAATAAGCTGGCAGCGCTCTTTTTGTTTACTTCACAAGGTATAACAATGATACACCAAGGACAAGAATTTGCAAGAAGTAAAGTAATTCCTTGGGATATTAAAGTTGACGACAAACACAAGGGGAAAATCGATCATAACAGTTACGACAAAGACAATTCAACTAATTACATTAATTACAATCATGCAAAAATAAACGGCGAACTTTTGAACTACTACAAAGGATTGATTGCTCTTAGAAATAAATATTCCGCATTCAGAAGAGCCGGCTACGAAGAAGTTAATTTTATTGAATTCAAAGAAAATGAATTTGCTTTGGCTTATAAATTAAAACATGAAAACGATGAATTCCTTGTTGCGTTCAATGCGAATCCGGAGAAGGAATTAGTTCTTAAATTGAACCAAAATTATTACGTTTTGGCAGATGGGAAATCCGCATCCGACAAACCCGGAGAAAAAGTTAACGGAACAATAACAGTTCCACCAACATCAGGATTAGTTTTGATTAGAGGGAAGTAAATCTATTTACTTCCTTTTATTCTAACATCAACAGCAATCAACTCGGAATTTGAACCGATAATCACCGGATTTAAATCGAATTCTGTTATCTCTTGGTTGTCCAATAACATTGTTGCACAGTTTTGCAACAGTTCAACAATTTTGCTTAAATCGAAAGCCGCTTCTCCCCTTACTCCTTCAAGTATTTTGCCGATTTTTGTATTAGCAATTTGGTTATAAAAATCTTCTTCAACTGCTGCGGCGGAAATCAATTGTGTATCGTTAAGATATTCAACATATTTACCGCCAGTTCCAAACACTATTACGGGTCCGAATGAAGGATCACGATAACCACCGATAAGCAGTTCATGTTTGGCTCTTACAAATGGCTGAATTAAATATTTTTCAACTTCGAATCCTTTCGCAGAAAATTCAGCACTTATTTTTTCCTTAGCACTTATTAATTCCTCTTTGTTTTGAATATTAAGAACCACCGCATTCATTTCAGATTTGTGGATAATATTGCTATTCAATCCCTTCAAAACAATAGGATAATTCCGGTCATATTCTGCAGGATCTTCCAGATATAACTCTTTTACTAAAGGTATATTATACTTGGAACAAAGTTGACTCACTGCATTACCGGGATAATATGTTTCCTCTTTTCCAATGTCTGATTTTCTGATTGAAGAAAGATTTTCTAAATATAAACTTGAATGTTTTTTTACTCGTGCAGAACCATATTTAAACTTCAACATATTCCTAATTACCAACGCAGGGTCTTCGGGATTCCGATATACCGGATTACCAAATTTGGAATTAATTCTATAATTTTCCCAAAACTCCGGCAAAGGCATAGCAACTTGAAAAACCGGTTTATCCGATTTAATTGAGTTAATTCCTTCAATGACCGGCATTGGTGGAACCATAACAGGCTCAACAAATATTGAAATAACAGCATCTACACTATCATCTTCCAGCAGTATCTCGTTTACTCTTTTGTAAGTATTGGCATCGCCTCCCGGTAAAAGATCAACGGGATTGTTTACGCTACCTTCGGGATGAACAATTTCACGAAGTCTGCTCTTGGTCTGCTCGCTCAATTCCGCCAAAACCAAGCCGTTATTTTCAATTGCGTCGACGGTTAATATTGCCGGACCTCCGGCATTTGTAACCACAGCTATTTTATTCCCGTCAGGCATTGGGAAGAATTCGAATCCTTTTGCACTATTGAAAAGTTCATTCAAATCATTACATCTTATTATCCCGAACTGATCCATTATCGCATCCACAACTCTATCTTCACCGCTCAGCGCACCTGTATGTGAGGATGCTGCTTTCATTCCGCCACTGGTTTTCCCCGCTTTTAAAATAAGTACGGGTTTGTTTAATCCACCGGTTAAATGAGTTCGAATAAATTCAACCCCGTTTTCAAAGGATTCCAGATACATTGTAATTATTTCAATTGAATCATCTTGATTCCAAAAACTTAAAATATCATTTTCATTGATATCAGCTTTGTTCCCAACACTAATAAAATGAGCGAACTTGATGTTTGTTTCCCTTAAAGAATTTAATACTGCAGCACCTAGAGCTCCGCTTTGAGAAAGGAATCCCACTTTTCCATTCTCAGGCTGCTCGGCAACAAAAGTTGCATTCAATTTTATTTCATCCGATGTATTGATTACCCCCATACAATTTGGTCCAACTAATCTTGCGTTATGATCAGAAATCAATTTCAATATTTCTTCTTCGGCTTTTTCCCCCTCCGGACCAATTTCTTTAAAACCTGCCGTAATAAGAATTATTGACTTTACGTCTTTATTCAGCAAGGATTGAATTGTATCTTTTGCGAACTTTTTGGGAACTACTACAATTCCCAAATCAATTCGTTCCTCAATTTCTTCAACGGAGCTATAGCATTTATAACCCAATATCTCTTCGGCTTTGGGATTTACCGGATAAATTTTGCCTTTATAGCCATACTTTTTAATGGTATTAAGAATTTCAAATCCGATACTTTTTTCTTTGGTTGAAGCGCCCGCTATACAAACACTCCGGGGATAAAAGAAATTATAAATATTGCTCTGCATTAGTTTACCGAATATTATTAAATAATAATCGGTAAAATAGTAAAACTTATAGAACTTTTTCTTTTCCGGTGCATCCATTATATTTAAATGAAAACAATTTCTTTCTTATCTTTAGATATAAATAATTTCGGTAATGTAAATGAGTAAATTGGTCTATAAATATTTCAACGATGACGATTTCCTGCTAATCTCGGAGAAAATAAAGGATTCGGAAAAAAGAACTTCCGGAGAAATCCGTGTTTCTATTTTGGAAGATAAACCTTTATTTCCCCTTAAGTTCGACATTCGTGAGCTTGCCATTCATCAATTTAAAAAACTTGGAATGGATAAAACACGGGATAGAACCGGAATTTTATTACTATTAGTCTTAAAGAGAAAATCGTTTTATATTCTGGCAGATGAAGGCATCAATTCTTTAGTTGAACAGGGCACGTGGGATAATATTAGAGATGAAATTAAAAATGAATTTTTAATTGGACACTACGCCGAGGGAATTATAAAAGGATTGGAGTTGATAACCAATGTACTCGAAAAATATTTCCCTATTAAACCCGACGATGTGAATGAGTTATCCAACAAAGTAGATATCAGTTAACAATGATTTTTCGAATCGTAATTGCCATTCTGTTACTGATTGTACTCGAATTCATTTTCTATAAAATATTATTTAAATCGGTTAATAACCTTTGGCAGAAGGCCATTTCGCGCAAGGTGAAATTTTCAGTTTTAATCTTTCTTAACCTCTATCCGATTTTTCTAATATTTAACTTAGCTTATGCTTACCTATTCAATGTGAAAATACATATACCCTCTAATACTCTATTGGATTGGTTATTGGTATATCCATTCTGGTTTCACTTGATTCTGATTGTACAAATTCTTTTGCTATATATTTTATATTTGCTTCTCAAACTGCTTCTATTTCCTTTGTACAAAAAGATAAGTAACAAATATCGAAATCTTAACGAGCGGGTTTATCTTGCTTTATTCTTATTATTTGTAGTTTACATTCCCTTCAGGATAATATTTGATTATCACAACATTGATGTCAGCAGAATAAATTATATCGACAAAAACTTACCTGAGGATTTAAACGGGATTAAAATTGCATTAATCTCAGACATGCAAAATGACAGGTATACCGATTCATTAAGATTACTGAGATACGTCGATGCCGTAAATGAACTGAATCCGGATATAATATTAATGGGAGGGGATATGATAACCGGTTCTCCCGAATTCATAACAAATTCCGCCAAGATATTATCCGGATTAAAATCGAAACTCGGGGTATACTCATGTGTAGGCGATCATGATAATTGGGCTTACCGGAATGATACAAAACGGAGCTTAAGAGAAGTGAAAGCTGCTTTTGCAAAGGTAGGAATTCCAATTCTGGATAATCAAAATATTTATTTGCCAATCGGTACTTCTAAAATATTGATAACTGCAGTAAGTAATACATACGTCGAATTCGTAGACCCCAATACATTGGAAAATTTAACAGACAACACTACGGCAGAATTGAAAATATTTTTAACACATCAACCCAGAGAAAGTTTGATGAGTTTTGCAAAGAAGAAGAATTATGATTTATATCTCTGTGGTCATACTCATGGTGGACAAATAACATTTCTATTTCCATTTTATAATTTATCTCCTACTTTAATCGAGACAAAATATGTAAAAGGATCATTCGATTTCGACGGAATGTTGGTATATGTTACCAGAGGCTTGGGAATGTCCATCGCTCCGGTTAGATACAACTCATCCCCGGAAATAACACTCATTAATATTTACAATAATTAACTTTTTTCTCTATTTTAAATTTTGAATTTGAAAGGAAGTTTATGACTTACGATGAAATCATATCCGAATTTGAAAAATTAAAAGATGAAAGGGGCATAGCAAATTTTAATAGATTGATGAAATCCGATTTAAAAACATACGGTATCGGATTAACAAAAATTAAAGCTCTCGCAAAAAAATTGAAGAAAGATACTGAACTGGCTGATAAACTTTATTCATCCGATATTTACGAAGCACAATTATTAGCCCCGCTCATAGATGATCCCAAGCGTTATACTTTTCAGCAATTAGCCGGGAAGACCAAAAACAATGCAGTTCACTTTATGTATGATACTTTCACACAGTACATATCGGCTAAGTCAAAATTCAATTTGGATATAATTTCAAATTGGAGGCTGGATGAAGATTATAAGTTGAGAAGAGCCGCTTTTTCGGTTTGCTATTATGTTGCCTCAAAAAATAAAAAATTACCGGACACTTTTTTCATTCCGTTAATCGAACAAATTGAGGAAACAATTCACGAAGAAGAAAACAGTGTTAAGGACGGAATGCTCGGCGCTCTATTTTCAATCGGAAAAAGAAATAAAGCCTTGAACGCAAGGACTTTGCAAGCAGTTAAATCAATAGGATATGTTGACGTTGATTATGGAGATACTTCTTGTAAACCCATAGACCTGAACAAACATTTGGAAAGTCCGGCACTTAAAGAAAAGCTCGGAATAAAATAATGAGATTAACAGTTTCCCAAATACATATTTATCCGGTCAAATCCTTTTCAGGTATTTCTCCTTCTTCCGCCACAATTGACGAAAGAGGATTTGCTTTTGACAGAAGATGGATGTTGATTGACTCAGAGAATAGATTTGTAACTCAAAGAACACTCCCGGATATGGCTTTGTTCACAGCTTCAATTAAAGGTGATAGAGTGGAAATAAACCACAAAACCGATTCTTCTTTTCACCTAAGCTTTGAAATTGGAAATCACTCCGGGGAAAAAGTAAACTTAACTCTCTTTGATAATCCGGGAAGTGGTTATTTGATGGACAGCCAAATAAATTTTGCTTTGTCCAATAAACTAAAAAATAATGTTAAGTTAGTTTATATGGACACAGATATTGAAAGAAAAGTTAATGAGAAATATTCCTCCCGGAAAAGGCTGGTAAGTTACGCAGACGGCTTTCCTTTTCTTCTATTGAGCGAAGAATCGTTGGCCGAGTTGAATTCGAGACTCCCCTTTCAAGCATCAATGTTGCGGTTTCGTCCCAACATTGTTATCAAAGGCGGGGAAGCATTTATAGAAGACCGGTTGAAACAAATCAGAATAAATAACGTTACATTTGATATTGTTAAGCCATGCCCACGTTGTGTTATTACCACGGTTGATCCCACGACGGCTAAAAAAAATTCGATAGTACTGAAAACATTGGCTGAATTCCGCAAAACAGGCAACAATGTAAATTTTGGTCAAAATTTAATACATCATAATACCGGCACTATTTCGGTAGGTGATGAAGTAGAAATATTAAATAATTAGGAGCTTTTATGAAAAAGTTACTCACTACATTTTGGGTGTTAATCTTCACAATTAATTTTGCTCAAACTTATGATAATTCCATTCCAAAGTTTGAAGAAGTAGCGGGTTATAAAACATCGGATAAACCTGCTGGTTATTTTGATGTGGTCAATTATATAAAGGCGGTTGCAAATACATCATCGAAAGTTAAACTTGTTCAGGAGGGACAAACATATCAAGGTCGAAAGCTTTATTATTTGATTGTAACTTCAGATAAGAATCATAATAGGCTCGATCAGATAAAACAGAATTTAGAATTGATAGCAGATCCGAGAAAAGCAAAAGATAAGAATATCAAAAAAATAATCGAAGAAACTCCAGCGGTTGCATTTATGATGTATTCCATCCACGGCAACGAAGCAAGCGGAACAAATGCTTCGCTGAAGTTATTATATGAACTCACTGCTAATAATTCACCGGAAATAAACGAATTGCTGGATAAACTGATTGTAATTATTTATCCAATGGAAAACCCCGACGGAAGACAACGGTTTATAAGTCAAGCGGAACAATGGTATGGACGAATAAAAGACCCGGATACACAGAGTTTTCCACATTCGGGACTTTGGCCAAGCGGAAGAACTAATCATTACCATTTTGACTTGAATCGTGATTGGTTTATTCTTTCTCAGCCGGAGAGCAAGGCAAGAGTAAAAGCGGTGTTGGATTGGCATCCTCAATTGGTTGTAGATGCCCACGAAATGGGATCGTTCTCCACATTCTTATTCAACCCTCCACGTGAACCGATAAATCCTCATATGCATAAGATAATTCAAGATTGGTGGCACATCTTTTCGAAAGACCAAGCGAAGGCATTCGATGAACATGGATGGAGTTATTACACCAGAGAATGGCTTGAAGAATGGTACCCCGGATACGGGACATCATGGCCATCATACGCCGGAGCCGTTGCTATACTTTATGAACAAGCACGCACGGCGGGAACAGATGTTAAAAGACCAGACGGCACCACTCTCACTTACGGTCAATCTGTTGAACATCAATTTGTAAGCTCATTGGCCAACCTGAAAACCGCAGCCGAAAGAAGAGAAGAATTATTAAATGATTTTTATAAGATGAAAGCCGAAGCGGTCGAAAATAATTCGGATACTAAAGCATTTATCATTGAGCCGGATGAAAATACAACCAGAATAAACAGATTCATTGAAAGATTAAATTTTCAGAAAATAGAAATGTTCATTGCAAAAAATGATTTCAGTGTAAATGCAAAAGATCCTTGGGGAACCGAGAAAAACAGTTTTCCCAAAGGTTCAATCATCATTCCACTGAATCAACCCTTGTCTCCTTTGGTAAAAGCTATTTGCGAATTTGACACCAGGATGACGAACAAATATCTCAAAAGCGAAAGAGAATCAATAATGAAAGGGAAAGGCACACGACTCTACGAAGTTTCGGCGTGGTCGATGCCTTTGGGATACGGATTGAAAATTTATTCGTCAAATGAATATCCCGACACAGAAATGGAAGAAGTTCATCAAATAAATAAAGATGGGGAGACAAACTTGGCGGAAGCCAAATACGGATACCTTATTAAATTAACTGATGAAAATGTATATCCTTTATTGTACAAATTGATGACAAACGGAATCCAGGTAAACGTGGCAGACGAACCTTTCGAAGTAGAAAGTAAAAAGTTCGAAAGAGGAACATTGCTTATTAGGAAAATAGAAAATCCTAATTTGAATATTAACGTATTATCGGAATTATCTTCTGAATATAAAATAAAAATATATCCAGTCAATACTGCGCTGGCAACAACCGGAACAGATTTAGGCGGAGGGAATTTCACTCTTCTAACCGAACCGAGAACTGCATTTTTAGTTGGCAATAGAGTAAGCATGGGAGATTTTGGCGCAATTTGGTATTTGTTAGACAGAGAATTGGGCGTAAGGACTTCTAAATTAAAAATTGAAAATCTTGGCAGATTTGATTTATCAAAATATAATGTAATCATATTACCGCCATATTACGGATCACTCAAAAATGATATTGGTAACGGTTTAAATAAATTAAAAGAGTGGGTTAAAGATGGTGGAACATTAATTTCATTCGGACGGGGAGCTGCCGCATTAGCGGATTCGTCAGTGAAGTTTTCCCGTGTTAGATTAAGATCACAAATATTATCAAAACTCGATTCGTATCTTAAGTCGGTTAAAGAGGATAAGGAAAAACTTAACTTCACGATCGATTCATTGGAAATATGGGAAGCCAAAGACTTTAATATTCCTACAAATAAAAGTACAAAAACAGAACTAAATTCAACAATTAAGTTTGAATCACTCGCACGTAAATTTTCTCCTCAGGGTGTTTATCTTACAGTGGACTTAAATCCGGAACACTGGCTAGCATACGGTTCACCAAATAGAATTGCTGCTTTTTATTCCTCGTCCAATGTTTTCATGAATAAATCGAGTGTGGAAACTGTAGGCAGATTTGCCGGAATGAAAGACCTCAGATTAAGCGGATTGCTTTGGCCGGAAGCTGCCAAAAGAATTGAAAACTCCTCATATTTAACAAGGGAGAGATACGGCAGAGGACAAATCATATTATTCGCAGCTCATCCCGATTTTCGTGCGTATAATTATGGAACGGCGAGACTATTGTTGAATGCAATATTTTTAGGTCCCGGGCATGGAACTGCGAGAAAGGTTAAATGGTAATTTGAACAATATACTTAATAATATTTTTAATAGATTTGCCGAATAAATTATTTAATTTGAGGAAATAATGGAAATTCAAAAATTCATAAATGATTCTTTACAAGAAAGCTCGGAAGTAAAACTAAAAATAATTGACGAATGTTCCGAAGCAATTACAGATGCCGTAAACGTAATGGTAGACGCATTCAAACATGGGAAAAAGCTTTTACTATGCGGCAACGGCGGGAGTGCAGCAGACAGCCAACATTTGGCTGCGGAATTTATGATCCGGCTGAGCCACGATCTTAACCGTCCTGCCATTCCGGCAATAGCGCTAACAACCGATTCATCAAATTTAACCGCCGGTGGAAATGATATAGGTTACGAAAATGTATTTGCTCGCAATGTTGAAGGTCTTGGCAACGAAGGAGATATTTTAATAGCAATTTCCACAAGCGGAAATTCCGGAAATGTTGTTCTTGCCGTTGAAAAAGCTAAAGAAAAAGGAATGAAGGTAATCGGTTTTCTCGGCGGCTCCGGAGGTAAATTAAAACCCATGGTTGATATACCGATTGTTATTCCTTCTCCTAATACTCAAAGAATTCAAGAAGGTCATATAACGGTAGGACATATCATTTTCGAATTAGTTGAAAATATTCTTTACAAGAATTAAGGATAACGTTGATAAAGACAATAGTTTTCGATTTGGGAAATGTTCTTATTCCGTTCGATTATAATAGATTATTAAATAAACTGAACCAATATTCCGAAGGATTAGGCGAACGGTTTTACAATCGATATAAGGATAATTATCACGTTCACCGTTCTTACGAAAAATGGGAAATGAAAGAGGAAGAATTCCTTGACGTAATGATGGAATGGACTGAGAACAAAGTGGAAAGGGAAGAGTTTTGTAAAATTTATTCCGATCTATTCGAGGAAAACAAAGAAGTTTCTTCCCTTCTGCCCAAATTGAAAGAAAATCATTTACTTGTATTGCTATCCAACACTAATTACATACACCAAAAATACGGATGGGAAAAGTATGGCTTCCTCAAGTATTTCGACAAGTTAGTTTTGAGTCACGAAGTAGGAGCAGTAAAACCCGAGGAAAAAATTTATCGTGCCGTAATGGAATTCTCCGGATGTAAGCCCGAAGAACATCTTTTTATAGACGACATTACAGAATATGTAGAAGCTGCAAAATCATTGGGTTGGAACGCAGTCCGCTTTACGAATTACAATCAACTGGTTGATGATTTAACTTCTTTGGGAATTAAATTTTAACCTTCTTCAACTTCTCTTATAGCAGCTTTTAAATTTATTTGGAATGCTCCTTTCCACATTGCTTTTCGGTTTTCAAACCCCGGCACAAATTCATTCTTCATTATTTCATCATTGCTTTTACCGCTTTTAATTTCTTTTTTAACAAAACCAAGCAGAGCCTCTAAATAATTTCTCATCTCTTTTAATTCATTCCTGTTTCCATAAACTTTGTTAGGTTTGTCCGAATGACCGAATATAAAAGTTGTTTCATCATCAAACTTACTGTAAGTATAATCTAAAAATTCGATCCAACCTGCAAGCGAAGCTTCGTCGTCTTTGTTCACAAATGGATATACATCATTGAATACTAAATCCCCCATATGCACAATGTTAAAATTTTCAATATGCAATATTGCATCACCTCCGGTATGGGCTTTGGAATGGTGGTATGCCGATAAGTTAATTGATCCGACTTTTTCTTTCCATTCTTTTTCAAATGTAGTATTTGCCGTAACAATTTCCGTTTTTCCGTCATCGTTACGTTCTTTTTGTAAACGAACGCAATCTTTGTGAGCAACAATTTTTTTAGAGTATTTCTTCAAGAATGGATTTCCGCTCGTATGGTCTCTGTGATGATGCGTGTTGAAAAGAACATCTATCTTTCTACCGGTTTTCTTATGGATTTCGTCCATTAGAATTTTTGCTGTCGGCGGGAATTGGGAATCAATAACTATCAACGCATCCTTACTTATTACCCAACCAATTGTTCCTCCCTTGTTTACATATATTCCGGAACCGTTTTTCAATTCTTTAAACAAATATCCGGGATCTATTAATCGAGCTAAAAGTTCATCCTTTAGAAATATACCACTCAAAGCCCCCAACCCTACAGTCTCTAAAAATCTTCTCCTACGCATTTTTACTCCTTTTTTATTAATAAGATAACATGTATAATGCACCAATTTCAAGATAAAATTTTTTATTTAGATGAGTTGACATTCAATTTACAATTACTTGAGTAATATCCTTATTATAATTATTTTCATAAAGCAATTCAGTTTTTTATTTGATAATTGGGGAATAAGATGATTAAAAGACCCGTAGAAAACGAACATCATCCTTACTTTAACAGATATTTATCGCTCGTGCCCGAAGGAAACATTCTGAATATATTGGAAAGACAAACCGATGATTTGGAAGAACTTCTTTCTACTTTGAGCGAAGAGGATTCATTCTTTTCATACGCTGAGGGGAAATGGAGTATCAAAGAATTATTGGGACACTTGGTAGATACGGAAAGAATTTTCGGATACCGGGCTTTGAGAATTGCACGAAAAGATTCTACCGAACTTGCTTCGTACGATGAAAATAAATTTGTTGATGATGCTAATTTTAATAATCAGCCGTTGGATAATTTAATAGAGCAGTTTAAAGTTGCAAGGCTTAACAACATCCTTATGTTCGATTCATTTGATGAGGAAGCATTACAATTAACCGGAATAGCCGGCGGTAATAAGTTAAGCGTGAGAGCGATAGCATACATATTGGCCGGACATGTTTTTCATCATACAAATATATTGAAAGAAAGATATCTTCCGAATTTATAGATGAGGATTAAACTAACAAAGCATTTTTTAATTCTGATTGCTTTTTCGGCAATACTTCGCCTCTATTTTATTTATGAAACACCTACTTCATGGCATGCAGATAAAATTGGCTTGCAAGCCTTTAATGATGAACCCGCACATATAAATTATGTTAAACACCTCATGCGATTCGGGAAACTACCCGTTCAAAACCAAAGTGTAACCGACGAGGATGCATTTAAAACTTTCGGATATGAATATTACCAACCTCCTCTCTCCTATCAATTGGTTGCTTATACAGCAAATCTGTTAGGCATGGATCCCTTTGGTGTGAACTTAATCTATCTCTGTCGATTTATAGCCCTGTTAACAGGATTGATTTCCATTTATCTTCTTTACTTTTTATTGATTAATTTGTTCGATTCCAAATGGGCTATCATCCTTACTTGGTTTTATGCTTTAAATCCCGTTCACATAAGGCATTCATCAGCATTTAGTAACGATATATTTCTTTGGGTATTTATTAATCTTCTTTTAATATCCCTTGTAATCAACGGTGCTAAAAGTAGGATTTATGGTATAATTGAAGGCTTCATTCTTGGTGCCGCAATTTATACGAAAAGTTCTGCATTGGTGCTTCTGCCTCTTTACGTAGCTTTATCATTAACGGACAGAAAACATTATCAAAGATGGCTTTTACCAATCATTATTTCTCTATTCATCTCTTCCCCTTATTTTATTCGTAATTATAAATTATACGGAGAACTAATGGGAATTGGAATGAGCCACGGAACAGTGATTCATTCACTTTCGGAAATGTCCTTTTCAACATGGATGAAGTTTTTTAAATCATTGATAATCAGCCTTTCTTTTCCATACGATACTCTCCAAATCCC
>CAZULK010000042.1:0-19424 GCA_964621225.1 uncultured Melioribacteraceae bacterium
ATGCGAATGAAAATTGAGCGATTGGAAAAGATGCAACTTCTTGAGGTTTTGGACCTTGATGAAGAAACTGCGGTCCGATTTTTCACCCGGAAAAAAGAAAATATGAAAGAAGCCAGGAAATTGATGGAACAAAGGGATAAATTAATAGAAAAACTGAAGGATAAGATACAAAACGGGAATGGTAATTATGCAGGTCTTATCCAGAAAATTTTAGATGTTGAAAATGAAATAGCCAATAAAAAAGCGGAATTCATAAATTCTTTGAAGGATATTTTGACCGAAGAACAAATTGCCAAAGTTGTGGTTTTCGACTATACATTTAAGCGAGAAATAAAAGATTACCTTTTCCGCCACAGAAGGGGAATGAAAAATATGCGGAACTAAATCGAAGGCGGATTTGTTCAAAGAGAAAATTTTGAATTTCAGAAAATTGAAGTTGATTTTTATTTTTGCGAATCTTAATTTTCGTGATTCAATTTTGCGGAAGTGGTGGAATTGGTAGACACGCTATCTTGAGGGGGTAGTGCTCGTAAGGGCGTGCGGGTTCAAATCCCGCCTTCCGCACCAAGTTTCTATAAACTATCGAGGAAATGTAATGAGAAGTATTTTGTCTTTTGTTTTGATGATTGTGTTTGCGGTGGGTGTTTTTGCTCAGTCGCTTGATGATAATAACGATGCTAAAAAATTGTACAACGAAGGAATTCGTTTGATGAAATCCGGAAATTATTCCGGTTCAATCGAGAAATTTGACGAAGCCTTAAAATTAGTTGATGACTATAGATTGCACTTCTACAAAGGCCAAGTCCTTAGAAAACAGAAAAAATTTGAAGAAGCTATTCCTTTTTATGAAACTGCGATAAATAAAAATCCCGATTATTTCCCTTCCTATTTCTATTTGGGATCTTCCTATTTTGCGTTGAAGAATTATGAGAAAGCAAAAGAATATTTTGATATAACTCTTCAAAAAACAAAGAACAAAAAAATTGTTAAAGCTGTTAAGAAAAACCTAAAAGTTTGTGATGAAAAATTAGCTTATCCATTCTTGGTGAAAGGGAATAACGAAAAATCACTCGGTAATTACAAAGCTGCAATCGAGAATTTCAATAAAGTGTTGGAATATTACGAAAGCGACGGAGCCTATCTTGGATTGGCTGATTCCTACTTGGAATTGGGAGAAAATGAAAAGGCAATCGAAGCTGCTTCCAAAGCAATTGCCCATCGTAGAACAATCCCTAAAGGCAGCCCATATTTCTTTATCGGGATGGCTCACGAAAGAATGGGAAATAAAGAACAAGCAAAACAAAATTTTGAACAATGCTTGGCAGACAAAAGTAAAGCGAATAAAGGCTTCCGCAAAAGAGCCGAGTATGAGTTGAAACAATTAAATAAATAGATTTTGAGCCCGGTTCTGCCGGGCTTTTTTATTTTTCTCTTTGCCCTCCAATTAATTATATTTCAATATCATTTTCCTCTTTTTTATGGTGAGTTTGGATATTTATTACATCACATTTTTGATTGCCATCATTGCAGTTACTGCGGTAATTACAGAATTCCTATCTCTAAAAGAGTATATTGATAAAGAGATTTCCAGGAAAATTCTTCACCTTGTTGCCGTTGGATGCACGGCTGTTTCATTTTATGTAATTGAAAATATATTTACCCTTCGAATAATTGCCTTTGCCGGGGCGGTATTTACTTTTATGTCCGTCAAATTCAATTTGTTTGTTTCAATAGATAAATTGGAACGGAAAAGTTGGGGTATTTTCCTCTTTGCGTTGGCATATTTCGTTTTTTCAATGATTTTGCCGGATAAAAAGAATATAGCATTTGTTTCCCTTGCAATTTTGGCTTTATCCGATTCCGGTGCTGCAATAATCGGGACACTTTTCCCCAGAGGAATCTACAATCTTACTCGAGACAAAAAATCCCTTTCCGGATCTGTAACATTTTTTATTGTAACTTTTCTTATTCTTTTAATATCGATTAGATTCTCAATAATTTCATTTAATCAATCTATATTAATAAATTTCTTGGCAATTTTGTCAATCTCACTGGTGCTAACTCTTACCGAGGCGATTTCTTCATACGGGTTCGATAATTTCTATGTGCCAATAATTTCTGCAATTCTTTTATTTTTATTTGGAGCGGACAACTCCGGGGCAATTATTTTAAATTTTTCGATTGGAATATTATTGTCGGCTATTGTAGCCGCATTCTCATATAAAGTTCGTTTTCTCACCCTCTCCGGATCGGTAGCCACCTTTTTATTAGCGGGATTCATCTTCGGCTTTGGCTCCTGGCAGTGGAGTATCCCGATAATGACATTTTTCATCCTCTCCAGCATTCTTTCAAAGATAAGGAAAAATAAGAACCGGGAAGTAGAACTCTATTTCGAAAAAACCGGTGTCCGGGATCATTGGCAAGTTGCAGCAAATGGCGGGATAGGCGGAATCTTGGTAATTATTTCACAATTTTTTCCGGATTATCAGCTAATTTATATCCTCTACATTGCTTCTTTGGCTACTGTTTGTGCCGATACTTGGGCTACGGAAATAGGTACATTGAAACAAGCCAATACATATTCCGTTATAAACTTCAAGAAAGTTGAACAAGGAATTTCCGGAGGTATATCGGTGGTTGGAACGTTTGGGGCTTTTTTAGGTACAATAGTAATAGCAATTTCGGGGATATTTTGGATTGCAAAAGATCATTCAATTTATATTTTATTCGTAGTTCTTTCAGGATTGATTGGGGCGTTTATCGATAGCATTTTGGGAGCAACTTTGCAATTGCAGTATAAATGTGATGTTTGTGGAAAGATTACAGAGAAGAAATATCATTGCGATAAACCGTCTAAATATTTTAAAGGACTTAGCTGGTTGGAAAATGATTTAGTAAATTTGTTATCGGCAATTTCCGGAATAATTATTATAATTTTATTGTATGGTTTTTATGGTTAAGAAAGTTTTATTCACCTTATTTATTTTGAGTATCGCAATTTCTGCACAGGATGCTTCCAAATTGTTAAGCGAGGCAATGAATTCATTCAAAGAAAAAGAATATATTATTGCCCATCGAAAATTTTCCCGTATTAAGGATATATCCAACGTAGAAAACGAAATCCATGCAACGGCGTTTTATTATTCGGCACTTTCTCTGGAAAAAGAAGGACAAACCGACGGTGCGGCAGCCGAATATGAAGAATTCATAAGAGAGTTTCCCGTATCGAATTTCAGAGATGCAGCCCTTTATAATTTAGGAATCATTTATTACAAAAGCGGAAATTACTCCAAATGCCGGGAAAAATTAATTTCTTTGGTTAAGGATTACCCTCATAGTCAATATTATGGTGCTGCTAATTATTGGGTTGGGGAAGCTTTCATTGCGGAAGAAAAACTGCTTCAAGCAGAAGAGTTTCTATTGCAGTCAATTGCAAACCGGGACAGAAATACAAAACTCGATTATGCAATTTTTTCACTGGGCAATCTTTACGAAAGGAAAGGGGATTTTAACAAAGCAATTGTTTATTACGATGAACTTCTTTCCTATTATACGGATAGTGAATTATTGCCATATGCACAATTGAGGATAGGCATAAGCTACTACAGGTTAAACGATTTTGAAAATGCTATCCTTGAACTTACCGATCCTAAGATACTCGACCTGCCTGAAGATTTGATGATAAACGCCGAATTCGTTTTGGCAAATGCATATGCCCGAACAAAAGAATATACGAAGGCGGAAGTTATTTACAACGAAATCCTCGCACGGTCACCGGCCGGCATAACAGAGGATCAAATTAAATTCGGGTTGGGATGGGTAAATTTCCAGAGTGAAAAATATGACGAGGCATTCAAAATATTTAATTCATTGATCGCTTCACTCGAGGATTCGGTCAGAATTAAATCCCTCTACTGGTCAGCAGAATGTAAGAGATATTTAGGGAAATATGACGAAGCGGTAAAAATTTATCAGATGTTCCTTAACTTGTATCCAGATAATCTGAAGGCTTACGATGTAAACTTTAATATCGGCATAATCTATTATAATCGAAATGAGCTGGAGAAGGCCAAGAAATTTTTAATAAAGGCACTTGAATCGCCCGAATCGAATACCGAAGCCAGAGCACTAACTTTACTGGGAGAGATTGAACTCTCCTCTAAAAATTATAAAAAGGCCAGGGAACAATTCAATAATGCAAAATCGATTTTCCCTTCCGATCCCGATTTAAGGAAAAGAATAGATTTAGGATTGGCTGTTGCTGATTATTATACTAACAATTTTGTGGAAGCAATAGATTTACTCGAAAAATTAAAGGACAACGACGAAAGTTTCGAAAGGGAAAAGGTTCAATTTTATCTTGCAGAATCATATTTCGCTAAGGGTAAATTTAAAGATGCTCTCAATAACTATAAAACCATACCGCCAACTGCAGGAGAATTAGGAAAGCAAGCATTATACGGCTTAGCCTACACACATTATAATTTGAGGGATTACCCAAACGGATCATATTACTTTAAAGAGTATTTGAGATTATTTAATAATGATCCGAAGACTTTGGAAGTTTTATTACGTTTGGCAGACTGCTATTTCGGAATGAAAGATTTTGTTCAAGCGGAAAAATATTATACGAAAGCATTTTATCAATTCAATAAAACCAGAATAGAACCGAGGGAGCATTTTCAATATGGACAAGCTTTATTCAAAGCAAATGTGCCGGATAGAGCCGTGAAGATTTTCAGAGATTTACAAACCCTATTCCCCAAGTCAAAGTATGCCGACGATGCACAATATTTCATCGGATGGATTTTGTTCAAACAATATAATTACAACGATGCTATATCGGAGTATTTTTTAGTTCCAAACAAATACCCCAATTCACCATTGATCCCTCTCGTCTATTATTCAATAGGAGATTGTTATTTTAATCAGGGCAATTACGAGGAAGCAATAACATTTTATCATACGGTAATTAATGAGTATCCGAATTCAAACTATGCTTTCGATGCATTGAACGGAATTACTTATAGCTATTTGGCCAAAAATGATCCGGGTAGTGCAGCGATGGTTATCGATACTTATGTTGCAAATTATCCGACTAATAAATACAGCGACGATATTCTTTACAAGAAAGGGGAAATTTATTACAACGTCGGTGATTTTGAGATGGCTCGAGTTGGATACAAAGAGTTTATTGCTACATATCCCAAAAGCGAATTCGTTCCCGATGCATACTATTGGATTGGTAAGGCTTCGCAAAGTTTGGGTCATAAAGCAGATGCAATGTATAACTTCCAGATAGTTGTTGATAATTATCTGGTTTCGAATATCGGAATGTCCGCTGTTCTTGAATTGGGTAAGATTTATGATGAAGATAAAAATTATGAAAAGGAATTGGAATTATTTGATAAAGCAATCTCCAAATTAGAAGGCAAACAGGGAATAGAAGAAATAATCTTTAACAAATCTAAAGTTCTTCTAAAATTGAATCGATTAACCGAAGCTTATAATTTGTTAAATAATTTAACTGTCTATTACGACGGCAGTGTTTTTGCAGATAAAGCCAAAATTGAACTTGGGTTATTGGAATTAGCACGTGATAAGTATTTGGAGGCAAAACAATTATTCAAAGCCGTAGGAGAAAAAAGGAAAGACGACATTGGAGCCGAAGCTCAATTCTATTACGGTCAAACCTTATTTGAACAAGGAATGACAAATGATGCAATACTAGCGCTGGTTCGTGTTCGGTCTGTTTTCTCCCGATACGATCAATGGTATACGAGAGCTCTGCTCAAACTTGGTGAATGTTATACTGTTTTGGGAGATAAAAGAACGGCAAGGGACATGTACAGGGCTGTGCTAAAACGTCATAAAAATGATGAGTTCGGAAAAGAAGCCAAAAGAAAATTGAGAAGATTGTGATGAAAAAGATAATATTGATAATATTTCTATTTAATATTTTTACCTATGCACAGGAAGGTAATCAAAGTGTGGAATTACCCGATTTTGTAATTACAGGGAATGAGCAAGTGAAACTTCCAATTCTTAAAAAGAAACGTCCGAAATTGATAACAACTTTATCCCAAGAATTTTTTCTGCCAACTCCGGATGCCGGTAGTATTTCTATAGTTAATTTTGATAATCCGCTTAAAAAGCAAATTCAACTTAAAAAATCGGAACATACCTACGACGGAAAGTTAATTGTAACTTCCGGAATGTACACTTTGCCCTACGGTAAGTTTATCTTTGATAAAAACATAAAACATGTCTTGCTTCATTTAAATATATATGGAAGTAATGAAACAGATTACAAACCGCTTGCCGGTTATAACGTATCGGGTGGAGAAGCTGCAGTTTCTTTCTTTGTAAGTAAAAATTCCAAATTTCTGCCGGGCTTGAAGATTAGAACCTTTGTTGACGGATACAGAGACAGTTATCATCTGTTTGCAACAGAGCGAAAATCGAAAAGGGAAACCAAGGGAGGAAATGCCGGTATTAATTTGGAATACAAATTAAACAAGTCTGCTAATTTCGGAATAAACGGTAGCGGAAATTTGTTGAGCGATAAAACTTCCGGATTAACATCAAATAAATATACTCTGAATGCCGAAAGTCAATTGAGTTTGCAAAATGTGGGAATAAGTGTCAAAGGTACTTTCATAAGACTCAGTACGAAAAGTAATTTGATTAAGTCCTACAATAAAAATTATTTGAATGCCACGGCTACTATTGATGTGAAATCAATGAGAAGTTTCAATGCCAAGTTTGGTACGGTTGTTTCTTATTTCGGTTCGGATTTGTTTTTATCTCCCATCGCTTCCTTTCAATTGGAAGTTGATAAAAACATATTCATGTTTGCCGAATATAATCCATTCACTCAATTCATTTCGTCAAATGATCATCTTAAAAAGAACAGATACATTGATTTTAACACCGGACAATATAATTACATCAAACATACTTCTTTCTTCAAACTGGCGTTTAAGTATGAACATTTTAAGATGTTCGAAATTGGAGCAGGAATATTATTGGAGAGTATAAGTGGATTGCCTTATTATCAGGATAAATCATTTAGTGGGAAATATGAAATATTTGAAATATCCAAAGCCAAGAGAAACGGTGCATTTTTAAGCGTAATGTTTCATCCCAATTATTGGGGGCAATTTTATTCGGAACTGACTTTTTCCAATACTCGTAATGAGGAATCTAACGTTGTCCCTTATTATCCGCTTGTATCGGTTAATTCCGTTTATACTTATGATTTTAAATTCGGATTACAAAGTGAAATTCTTTTTGACTATTATTCTCAGATCTATTCGGACATTTCAAATTCCAATAAATTACCAGATTATATTAATCTTTCACTAAATTTAAAATACAAATTAAGTTCAAAAGTTAAATTATTGTTATCTGGGAATAATTTATTGAACAGAGATAATTTCCTTTTAAACGGATACCTGCTGAAACCTTTTGAGGTAGTTGGCGGTATTGAATACAGATGGTAAAAATTAATTGAGTATCAAATGAGCGAAAAAGAATTAGCACAAAATATTGGTGAATTCCTAAAATTGCCGAAGAATCGACACGATTTTGCACTTTATCTTTTTTTGAAAGATTTGGCAAAAACCCTTAAAAATAATCAAGCTCTGAAAATCCCGGATTTGGGAGTCTTTCAATACAAAAAGGAAAATTTGATTAAAGGGCAACCGGAAAGTGCATCCGGCGAATCGATTTTATTCGTACCATTCACAAAACCCGGTGAAACTAAATCTGAGAAATTATATAC
Source organism: uncultured Melioribacteraceae bacterium (assembly GCA_964621225.1). GTDB lineage: Bacteria > Bacteroidota > Ignavibacteria > Ignavibacteriales > Melioribacteraceae > CAYNUJ01. Next base: position 7,787 of record CAZULK010000042.1, read on the forward strand.
CATGCTTCCGGTACCCGATTCGGGACAGGAAACATTCGATTTTAAAGAAGATGTTTTTAGTCCGAGTGTGGAAAAACCTTTGATACCTATTGGTGAAGATATTAAGAAAGATACATCTGTAAATTTAAGCGATATCGAAAGTCAAATAACGGAATTAATTAAAAACTCCGAAATACTTGATGATTTTGAAATATGGAAAGAATATTCAACAGTTGTGGATGATACGAGCGATATTTCCGACGAACTGAAGGATGAATCAATCAAAAAGAAAGAAATTGAATTTGAAGAGGAAGAACTTCCCAAAGAAGAAGACTCCGATCTCGATTGGGGATGGAGTGAAGGATTGGAAAAAGAATTAATTGAAGAGGAAGAAACTCCTGAGCCGGAAGAGAAGCCGGCGGAAGAGATAGACGAAGAGAAACTGAAAGCAAAAATGAATGAACTTTCCGGAATTGAACCTAAAGCCACTATTATTGAAGAGGAAGAGGATGAAGAGGAGGAACCGGTAGAAGAGGAATCCGAAGACGAATCTGCGGACGAATTGGAAGAAGACCCATTCAAAGCTTTGGAAAATACGATCATTGAAGATTCAGATGACAGCCTTGCCGAAGAAGATTTGGATAAAATAGTTTCGGACGAAGAAAGCAAAACGGATTCCGATAAATCTCAGGCTAATATTCCTAAAACTGAAGCTAAAAAATTTGAAGGCAAGACCGAAGAAGCAGAGTCGAAGGGATTTTTCGCAAAGTATAAATATTATGTTCTGGCACTTGGAGCGCTGATTGTTCTTTACTGGTTATTCTGGCCTTCAGGCAGCGAACCGGTCAAAGAACATATTGTGAAAGAAGAAAAAACTGCGCCCGCAAAAATTGATTCCGAAAATGTAATTGCTTCTTTCGACAATGAAAATAAAACAAATGATGAAGAGTCAAGAAAGGAAGAGAAACCAAAGACTGTAGAGCATATGGAAAAGTCGGTGACAGTTGCAAATAAAAATGAAGAACCTCCCAAGGTTGAACATAAAATACCACAGAGAAGATCGTTAAAAGGAAGCGGAAACTACTACAAAGAAATTAAAAGTGAAAGATCTGTTGGAGGAAATATTTTTTATGACGGGAATGAATACATGATACAAGTTTCCTCTTGGCGGAACAGTATTATTGCCCAAAAGGAAGTTGAAAAATTGAGAAAAAAAGGTTTCGATGCTTTTGTGGTGAAAGCATTTGTGAAGAAATTTAATGCCTATTTTCACAGAGTAAGAATTGGTGGATTTGCTTCTAAACAGGAAGCTTTGAATTTCAAAAAGAAAAATTTATAAAATAAGGGAAGGATATGCACTTAATAACAATTTTATTTAAGGGCGGTTGGTTGATGCTGCCCATTGCTTTGTCGTCTATTATTGCTCTCGCAATTATTATCGAAAGATTGATAGTCATCCGGAAGGCAAGGCAAAACGTTCCGGTATTTCTTGTTAAAATAAGAGGATTGTTAAAACGGAATGATTTGAGAGGCGCTTATGAATTTTGCATGCAGGAAAAAACCCCCGCAGCCAATATCATTCGAAAAGGATTGAAGAAAGTTCATCTTGGCCACGATAGGGTAAAGGAAGTTATTGAAAGCGCCGGGTCTCAAGAAATTAATAAGCTTGAAAAAGGTCTATCTGTATTGGCAACCATTTCCGGTGTAGCTCCTCTGCTTGGATTTTTGGGTACCGTAACCGGAATGATTTCAGCTTTTATGAAAATTCAGGATCTGCAAGGCGCAGCCAACCCCAGCGATTTGGCGGGTGGAATTTGGGAAGCCTTGATTACAACCGCCTTCGGTTTGGCAATCGGTATCGTTGCCCTTACCGCTTACAATTATTTGATTGCCGCAGTTAATAAATTAGTGCAAGATATGGAAGTAATATCGAACGATGTGATTGATATTCTTGCCGAAAATGATAATGGTAAAAAAGAATTGACTTTGTTCGGAGAAACCGATGAAGTTTAAGATGAGTAATAAACCGTTGGCGATGTTTAATTTTTCTTCGCTTACGGATATTGTATTATTGCTGTTGATCTTCTTTTTACTGACTTCCCAGTTTGTTATTCAAACCGGGGTGAAAGTAAAATTGCCCGGAGCAAAAAATAATGAGCAAGCCGTTCCTTCCCGGTTGATTGTATCAATTACTTCGGATAACAATATTTATGTAGGAACTAAAAAAACTACCATAGATGCTTTGCCGGGTGACCTTTCGGATGTTGTTTCCAGCGCTCCCGAAAAATCTTTGGTTATCAGGGCGGATAAAAGCGTTAATATCGATCTGGTGATAAAAGTGATTGACGCCGCTAAAGGGATAGGAATTGATAAATTTACAATAGAAACCGAAAAAGAAAATTTCTAATGAAATGGAATAATGTTAGAAATATTTCTTATTTAATCTCAGCCGCATTCCACATTTTTCTTGCACTTCTCTTTTATCTGATTTCTTTCAATGTGGAGCCGGACGAAACCGACTATGTTTTGGTTGGATTCGGAACCTTTGGCAAAAACTCCAAACCGGCTGCCGTAAAGAAAGAGTTGGTTAAGAAAAAAATCCGGAAGAATGAAAAGAAAGTTGATGTGCCCAAAGCCAAGAATAAGGATGAAAACGAAATTTCTCCGGTAACAAAAAAGAAGAAAAAGGAAGTTGAAAAGAAAGAAGTCCCAAAACAAGGGAAAGAGGAAATTGGTGAGGAAGAAGGAAATTACGGATTCTCAATTGATTTCGGAGGTAAGGGAAGAAGAAAAATTTATAGTTATTCTCTGCCCGAATATCCGGAAGGAGTTCAAAAAGAAATTGATGTTAAATTGAGATTCACCATTTTACCCGACGGCAGTGTAACGAATGTTTTTCCTCTGATTAAAGCTGATGCGAGATTGGAATTTGCCGCAATCAATTCACTAAGGCAGTGGAGGTTTGAACCTTTGCCAAAATCAAAAAAACAAACTGCTCAAACAGCGATTATTGTTTTTCCGTATCGTTTGAGGTAATTGATTCTACGGATTTTGTTCCGGAAAAATATTCGGCATAATACTTTCTGTAAAAGAAAAATTCCCCGATAGTTAAAATAAACAAACTGATTGTACTTCGGTCAAAATCTTTTCCGAACCCCTCCGGTGAAATCAAATTATTTACAACAAGCGAAACCAATGACCAACCGACAGAAAAAAGCAATAAAATCAAAATGGCGTTGGTTACAGCACCGCTCATTGCTTCCGATTTGTATTTTTTTACTACAATGTAAATTAAGAAAATTAAATGAAGAGAAAGGATAATAAAATTCCCCATTTTATTCTTCCGTCTCCGAACTTCTATTCAATATTTGCATACCAATCACACCTCCGATCAATCCGAAAATGGTGTTAACAAAAAGATTGTTCACTATTACGGATAATGTATAAAGGAGTGAGAAGCCGGTTGCTTTTATATCTTCCACAACACCGTTCATCAAAAGGGAAACTTCTTTTTTCAATTGATCATCGAACGGAAATTGATTCAATACATTTTGTAATTGGCCAAAGGCAGCAACGACATCGTTGCTTTTTGTAATAAAGGTAATTAACACTTCGAACGCAGTTCCGAAGAGTGCTGCCCACAAACCGGTTAATATGCCAAATACAGCAGCACGTGAAAATTCAATTTTTGAATTATCGTTTCTTGCTTTTCTGTCCAATATCAATGCTATTACCGCTGCAGCAGGAATAATCAAACAACAACTGAAACTTTTTGCAACGGGTACTACTTGCAAAACGCCGGCTCCGAAGCCGGCAACAAATGCCGCAATATACTTATTCACTTTTTCGCTCTAATTGTGAAAAAATCGATTTGTAAAAATAATAAATTACACTACTTCCTAAAATTAATCCCGTTATCAATGCAGAAGTTTTTGAATAAGAATATATCCCTAAATTTACTGCTCCAACATCCAATATAACGGGAATAAAGGATAAGATCAGATATTTATTGTCGAAAAAATTTAATCTGCTTGAGAATAAAATCAATAGAGATGAAATAAATCCGCCGGTATAAATGCCTACGCATCTTGCACAAACAAAACTTTGTCCGCCAACATTTATTAGTTTCTCCGGATTCTGATGACAAACTTTCGAAAAGATTATTTGGTCGAATGGGAGTGTGTAACTTAACCAAGGGAATAATTTACTCAAAGGTTGTGCAAAGATGAGTATAAGCCAAAGGAAAATTGTAATGGAGAAAGTTATTCCAAATAAGTTTTTCTTATTCTTCAAATTTATATACTTCCACATGTTTACCGGTAGAAACGAATAATTTATCGTTAATAATTATAGCATCTGTTATAGTTGGAATGGAATCGAAATGTTTTATTGATTTTTCATATTGACCGTTTCGGAAATCCAATAATTCGATCTGTTTCTTTCCGATAAGTAACAAATGTCCGTCGGAGTAGTTTAATCTTTCAATCTCTATTTCCGGTTTATATTTTCTTAATCCGTTTCCGTAAAAATCGAAAAAGAAAATTTCGGAATCCTGAAGAACTACAAGTTCACCGTTTTTAGTAACAATCAAATCTTGGGGATCGGTTAAATAAAACCGGCCTGAATCGAAATTTCCGATCTGGGTAAGATAATTTCCGTTCAAATCGAATTTCAATACACGCTGATTATCGGAATCCAATACAAAAAAATCGCCTTGATAGGAAACCGCTACTGCCGAAGGATAAGCAAATAAATTATTATCATAATTATCCGAATTCATTTCACTCAGATAATTCATATCCTTATCGTAAAACACAATGCGGTCGTTATTTTTATCTGCAATATATAAATTAAGGGGAGTGGCAAATAAATCGGAAGGGGAGTCGAATGATTCTTCTCCCGAGCCGTATCCGCCGATTTTTAGAATTTCTTTGCCTCCTGTGGTGTAACTCGAAATTTCGTTTTTCCCTTCGTCCAACACATAAACAATTCCCGTTTCGGAATATGAGATAGAAACGGCATTCTCAAAATTACCGAATTCAAAAAGGAAATCGGATGTTTGAACATTGAAAAAGGCGATGAACCATATCAATAGAGTATTTATCATAATTCAAATATAATACATAAGTTAAATTAACAAAAGGCAAAACCTTTGCATTTGAACATTCAGGCAGTTATTTTTCGAATCTAAAAATTGCCCCGTGGTGTAACGGTAGCACAGCAGACTCTGGATCTGTATGTCCGGGTTCGAATCCTGGCGGGGCAACTTCCTAATTCTTTCATCCCATGCTATTTATTTGATCGAGTGTATCCGCCTCTTTATTCTTCAATCACTTCTGCTTCGATGATATAATCCAGCTCGGGAAAATTTCTCAATAAATATTCATTACCTTTGGCTTGAATGGAATCTTGGTCGGGTTTTTGTCTATAGCCGGAATAGATTGAATCAACAACTTCCATTCCTTTTATTACTCTTCCGAATGCCGGAAATCCTTTAACACCATTGTAATTGGTTGTATCCAATCTTAAGTTGTCTTTAAAGTTAATGTAAACTTGGTTTGATCTTGTGTTCGGACCACCCCGGGCAAAAGCAATTGTTCCTCTGTAATTCGATAATTTTACAGGTTCGTCTTCTATACCGAATTCATTCCAAACTTTATTTATTTTCGGATCGCCGTTAATTCCCCATTGAACAACAAAATTGGGAACGACTCTGAAAAATCTGTTCCCGTCGTAATATCCGTTTGATGCCAAGTAATAGAAACGGTCAACTCCTTTGGGAGAGAAATATCTTTTCACGTCTACAACGAAATTACCTTTGTTGGTTTTGAAGAGCACCTTGAAATTATCCGGTGCTTTTTGCGAGAGTTCTTCGGGATCGGGATTGATGAGCGCTCTTGAACATGCCGAGATGATAATCAACAGAAGGAAGAGAGTTATGATTTTATTCATAAGTCATACCGATTAATAATGGATGAATTAAAGTTAAAATAAAATTTTGAGCTTATCAACCCGGTGTGTTTTTTGTCAATATGTCTATTCAAAATAAATTTATTATCTTTACGCTTGGAAATGGTAATACGATGACTCAATTATTTATTAAAAATATGGTTTGCCCCAGATGCATAAAAGTTGTAACGGAGGAGTTGAAGAAACTTGGACTCAATCCGGTGAATGTTCAATTGGGGGAAGTGGAACTGAACAATTCCCCGGAAGAGATTGATATACCGAAACTGAAATCTGCTTTGGAAAAAGAAGGCTTTGAATTGATTGAGGATTCAAAAGGGAGACTTGTAGACGAAATTAAAACAGAGATAATAAGTATTATACAAAAGTATAAAGAAGAAAATTTGGAACAACTTATATTTTCGAAATATTTGAGTGAAAAATTTGGAAAAGATTATTCATATCTGAGCAATCTCTTTTCTAAAATGGAAGGAATTACCATTGAACATTACATAATTCTTCAAAAAATAGAAAAAGCCAAAGAATTATTAAAATACGGCGAAATGACTTTGAGTGAAATTGCATGGGAATTAGGTTACAGTTCAGTCCAGCATCTTTCCAGACAATTCAAGCAAGTTACCGGCATGACAGCCAGCCAATTTAAGAATAACATTTCCAACCAAAGGAGACCGATAGATAAAATAACCGGTTAATCGCCAATTTTTCTTCTCCGGAAGACAAATCACTCCCTATTTACATTGACTTTCAAACTTATTTTGGATAATTTTCGCAGATTAAATTTGATATAATTCTGGTTTAGGAAAAGATGATTACAGATTACATCCCAATATTAATGGTTATCGGATTTGCGGCTATTTTTGGTATTGCCGTAATCCTTTCTTCCGGAATTTTCGGACCCAAAAGGCCCTCGAAAGCAAAGGTCATGCCTTACGAATCGGGTAAAAATCCTTTAGGCAGCGTTAAGGAAAGAGTTTCAATCAAGTATTACTTGGTTGCCATGCTTTTTATCATATTCGATATTGAAGTGATTTTTGTTTATCCCTGGGCTGTGGAATACAAAAAACTACTCGGAGAACACGGCTCTTTTGCCTTCTGGCCTATGTTTGTTTTTCTGGTTGTTCTCGAAATGGGATTTCTCTATGTTTATAGGAAAGGAGGCTTGAAATGGGATTAGAAGCCAAATTAGCAAGTGACGGGTATATTATTACAAAAGTTGATGCAATTCTTCAATGGGCAAGGAAAAATTCAGTTTGGCCAATGCCAATGGGTATTTCCTGCTGCGCTATCGAAATGATGTCTTCGGTGGACCCTAAATACGATATGGCACGTTTTGGTTCGGAAGTGATGCGCTTTACTCCGCGCCAGTGCGATCTTATGATTGTAGCCGGAACGGTAACTTACAAAATGGCTCACGTGGTTAAAAGAATTTACGACCAAATGCCCGATCCGAAATGGGTAATAGCCATGGGTGCATGTACTTCCTCCGGTGGTATGTATCGTTCCTATTCGGTGGTTCAGGGTATCGATCAATTTTTACCGGTAGATGCTTACACAGCCGGATGTCCGCCAAGACCGGAGAACCTGATTAACGCACTTATGTCTATTCAGGATAAGATTGGAAAAACAAGAAGTAGAGAATTGCAGGACATTATCCCTGCCGAATTTGAAAACAAATAATTTACGAATATGGAAATTAAAGAACGCATTCTTTCGAAGATTAAAGAAGTAAATAATGATGCAATAGTTGAAGTCTCTGAACATCTCGGCGATTTGGCAATTACTCTCAAGGAAGAAAATTTACTTGAAGTTGCCCGCATGCTCAAAGAAGATCCAGAATTGAACTTCAGATTGATTGAAGATGTTACTGCAATCGATTGGGCTAAGAGAAAAGAAAGATTTACTGTTGTTTATCATATCTATTCCCTCACAAATAATTTCAGATTGAGATTGAAAGTGAATTTGGAAGGTACCGAAGTCGATTCGCTTGTTCCGGTTTGGAAAGGTGCAGAATGGTACGAGAGGGAAACTTTCGATATGTATGGAATTAAATTTAATGGCAATCCCGATTTGCGCAGAATGTATATGCCGGAAGAATTTGAATATCATCCTTTGCGCAAAGAATTTCCGGTACTCGGGATTCCCGGTTCATTACCATTACCTAAAAAAGATTGAGATATGGACAGATTCATTGATATTAACAAAGACGAGAAATTACTTAAGAAATTAATGGAGTCCGAACCGACAATTTCGGTGGAAGACGCCCTCGAAAATGAAATGATTTTGAATATCGGACCACAACACCCCGCTACTCACGGTGTGCTTCGTGTGTTGGTTCGATTGGATGGCGAAACTATTGTTGCCGCTGTTCCCGAATTGGGTTATCTGCATCGCGGTTACGAAAAGATGGCGGAAAATATGACTTATTACGAATATATTCCGCATACAGACCGCCTCGATTATACCGCCAACCTTGCAAATAACGTTGCATACGTTTTGGCAGTGGAAAAACTTGCCGGTATAGAAGCCCCCAAAAGAGCACAATATATCAGAATGATTTGCGCCGAGCTGGCGAGGATAATGGGACACTTGGTTGCAATCGGTACTTTTGTGCTGGACGTGGGTGCAATAACTCCTTTTATGTGGACTTTCAGGGAAAGGGAAAATATCCAAAACATTTTCGACAAACTTGTCGGTGCAAGATTCACCACCAGTTATACCAGAATCGGCGGTGTGGCTTCGGACATGACGGATGAAATTGTGGCTATGATCCGTTCGTTCCTCGATAATTTCGATAATGCCATCGAAGAATTTGAAAAATTATTAAATAGTAATAGAATTTTTGTTGACCGTTTGGAAGGAATAGGAATTCTTTCAAAGGAAGATGCACTCGATCTCGGAATTACCGGTCCTAATCTTAGAGGTTCCGGAGTTGAATTCGATATCCGGGTTGCTCAACCATATCTGTTCTATAACGAAGTTGATTTTAAAGTTCCGGTTTATAATGAAGGAGATGCTCTTGCAAGATATTTTGTTAGAGTGGACGAAATTAGGGAAAGTGCCAAAATTGTAAGACAGCTTTTGGATAAATTGCCGGAAGGCGAAGTGATGGCAAACGATCCTAAATTCGTTCTTCCGCATAAAACGGAAATATATACAAAGATGGAAGAGTTAATTCACGATTTTATTTTGGTTAATTTCGGAATTAACCCTCCGGTAGGGGATACATATTTCTCCGTAGAAAATCCAAAAGGTGAACTCGGATTCTATTTTGTTAGTGACGGAACCGGTTACCCGTGGAAGTTGAAAATACGTTCCCCCTCGTTCTGTAATTTACAAGCTTTATCTTTAATTTGTAAAGGACAAATGATATCCGACCTTGTTGCTATTATCGGTTCTATCGATCCGGTTATGGGCGAAGCGGATAAATAATTTAGGAGAAAGTTGATGTCTTTTAAGTTTACTGAAGAAAATTTAGCAAGAATAGAAGAAGCAAGAAAGAAATATCCTTCCGCTCTCTCTGCGGTGATGGATGCATGCTACATTGGACAGGAACAAAACGGCTATATCAGTCAGGAAGTTATGGAAGAGATAGCCAATGTATTGGGAATTAACAAAGCCGATGTTTACGGAGTTGTTACTTTCTATACAATGTTTTTCGACAAACCGATGGGCAAGCATCATATACAGGTTTGTACTAATGTTTCCTGTATGCTCCGCGGAGGATACGATATTTGGGATGCGGTTAAGGATAAATTGGGAATCTCGCATATGGAGAGAACTGAAGACGGGAAATTCTCTCTCGAAGAAGTTGAATGCATGGGTTCCTGCGGTACTGCACCAATGATTGCCGTTAATGAAAAATACTACGAAAATCTTGATAAAGAAAAAGTTTTAGAAATTTTGGACTCGCTTGAATAATGGAAAGAATTGTATTACCTGAAATACCGAATTTAAACCAGATTGATGTTTATTTGGAAAACGGTGGATTCGAAGCTGCGAAAAAAGCTTTCAAAATGACCACCGACGATGTAATTGAAGAAGTAAAAAAATCGGGTCTCCGCGGAAGAGGCGGCGCTGCGTTCTCTGCAGGTTTGAAATGGAGTTTTATGCCTAAGCAGAAAACCAAACCGCACTATCTGTGTGTAAACGGCGACGAATCCGAGCCCGGTTCATTCAAAGACAGACAGATTTTTGAATATAATCCTTATCAATTAATTGAAGGCATTCTGATTGCCTGCTATGCAATTCAAGCCGAAACCGCTTATCTCTATATTCGCGGGGAATATCACAGATGGGTCGATTTAATGAGAGAAGCCGTTAAAACCGCATACGATCGCGGATTTGTCGGTGAAAAAATGAAAGAAACTTTCGGAATCGATTTTCATTGTGACATTCACGTTCATAAAGGAGCCGGAGCTTACATTTGCGGAGAAGAATCTTCCTTGATGAATTCAATTGAAGGTAAAAGACCTTATCCAAGGGTTAAACCTCCTTTCCCGGCACAATTTGGTTTGTGGGGAAATCCCACCACAATTAACAATGTGGAAACAATTACTAACGTTCCGAAAATCATTGCAAACGGTTGGGAATGGTTTGCCGGAATAGGAGCGGAAAAACATCCCGGCACACTTCTTTTCGGAGTTAGCGGTCACGTTAACAAACCGGGTGTTTATGAATTGCCTACCGGAACATTGTTAACCGACATAATTTACAAACACGCCGGCGGTGTTATAGGCGATAAAAAAATTAAATGCGTTATTCCCGGCGGTTCTTCCATGCCTCCTTTGAGAGGGGATCAATTGGAAGGAATTAAAATGGATGCGGATTCACTCCGCGCTGCGGGTTCGGCAATCGGTACCGGCGGTATAATGGTGATGGATGAAGATACCAACTTGTTAAAAGTATTGTTGAGAATGACTCACTTCTACCATCACGAAAGCTGCGGACAGTGTACCCCGTGCAGGGAAGGCTGCGGCTGGATGGAAAAAATATTGAAAAGACTCGACAGAGGCGAAGGAACTTCGAAAGATCTCGATTTACTGGTTAATGTGGCACAGAATATTGAAGGCAATACGGTTTGTGCTTTGGGTGATGCTGCAGCTTGGCCGGTTAAATTTATGATTACCCGCTTCCGCGAAGAATTTGAAAAATATGTTAAACCGGAAGTCACAATTCCCGTTCCGAATAAAGTTCATTCGATGAGGAACACAGCCGTTCCGGTTGAGGATATAAAAATTAAATAACTCAAGCGGGCGCTGCCCGCTTTTTTTATTACCCCTTGATTAATAAGACATAACATCTTATATTAATAATGAAATTATTTTGTTTCTAAAATAGGATGTAAGATGAAAAAATTTTATAATAATTTTCTCATCATCCTCTGTTTAATAGGGACGGTTAATTTTGGTCAAACATTGGGTTTTGAGGGTCAGTCATGGTTTACCGATAATTGGACTGAGAATGGAATTAATTGGACATCATATCTGTCTGATATCAGGTCATATACGGCTCATACTGGTTCAATGCATTTATTTACAACAAGATCCGGAAGTAATCTTAGCGCGAATCATAATATTACAGTCAACTCTCTTTATATTTTAGTCAATGATAATTTTAACGATAATTCATTCGTGGACATTAAAGGCTATAACTCCGGTGGAACTTTAGTACAAACTTATCATTATAATTCACC
>CAZULK010000043.1:0-19115 GCA_964621225.1 uncultured Melioribacteraceae bacterium
ATTTTGCCACGCACCACAATTATGCGAGAATGATGGCCGACCGGCAGGAAATTTTCGGTTTGAGAAAAGACGGTGTGGAATTTCACGCTGAAGCTTCGATCTCGAATATTGAAATCCGGGGAGAAAAATTATTCACTGTTATCCTCAGGGATATATCGGACAGAAAATTAATTGAAGCTCAACTTCGCAACAACATATCGCGGTTGGAAGAACTGAATCAAAACAAAGATAAATACCTCTCCGTACTGGCACACGATCTTAAAAATCCCCTTGGTGGTTTAATGGGGTACATTCAAATTCTTAAGGAAGATTGGGAAACGTTCGAAAAGGATGATATCAATACTATTTTAAACAGCATGTATAAAATTTCGAATAACATACATGATTTGTTGGATAATTTGCTTAATTGGTCGAGACTTCAATTAAACAAGGTCATTTTTGAACCCGAGAAATTTGAGATTAAGGAGATATTCATTCAGACAAAAGATTTCCTTCAAGAGCAAGCGGCGCTAAAAGGCATTGAGATCATTGCCGATACTGAAAATTCATTTTTAGTCAAAGCCGATAGAAATATGATCTATACCGTTTTGAGAAATCTTGTAAGCAACTCAATAAAATTCTGTAATAAAGGGGATCATATTTTTATTAGAGCCAAAGAAGAAGATGATAATATTGTTGTTGAAGTTGAAGATGAAGGAATAGGAATGAGTCCGGAAACGTTGGCAAATCTTTTCCGGACGGACGTGGATAAAGTTAAACGCGGAACCAACAACGAGAAGGGACACGGTTACGGGTTGTTGCTCTGTAAGGAGTTTATTGAGAAGAATAACGGAACTATCCGTGTTTGGAGCGAAGAAGGGGTAGGAACCAAAATCTCTTTCCTTTTGCCAAAAGCTTAAAAAAAAACGCCTCGAATTCGAGGCGTTTTTCATTTCTTATAAAATAATAATTATTCAACCACTGCAAGAATATCGGAACGGGAAACTATTTTATATTCTTTACCGTCAACGGTAATATCTTCCCCGCCATATTTGGCGAATAAAACTTTATCGCCTTCTTTTACTTTTTCCTGAAGATCTTCGTCTGTACCAACGGCAATAACTGTTCCCATTCTCGGTTTTTCTTTTGCAGTATCCGGAATGATAATTCCCGAAGAAGTTTTTTCTTCTTCTTCCATAGGTTCAATCAAAACTCTGTCGTCCATAGGTTTAATTTTCATAAATCCTCCTTATTTAATATTCAACATTCTATTAATTTTTGCTTTATCGAAACCGACTATGGGCCGGTTGTTTATTAAAATTACGGGAACGCCGGTCTGTCCCGTTCTTCTTTGCATATCCATTGCTGCTTTGTGATCGCGGGAAACATCAACATCGGTAAATCTAATATTTTTTTCTCGAAAATATCTTTTGGCAGCGTTACAAAAACTGCAGGTCGGTGTTGAAAACATCACTACTTTTGGTTGAGTCTGCATATTTTCTCCTATTTATTCAAATTCACCGAAAATGTGATGAAAAAACCTGCTGATGGTTTCAATTTCCCATTCACAAATTTATACATTTTACTCGAAATAATGAGAAAATTTAATTAACTTCGTTGTTAAATTTTTAAGCTAAAACCGGAATCATTATGAGAAAATTCCTTTTATTCTTTCTTCTTTTGGGAGTGCAATTTAGTTATGCACAGGGCGTAAATAAACAATATTTCATTCAACAGATGCAAAAATTGGAAAATGAGTTTGCGCCCGATAAAAGAACATCCATCTTTGAATATTCAATTGATCCTGTAAATAAAAAAGCTATTTTGAAAACCGATAATGTGAATCTTTTGAAAAAAGCCGGTAAGTTCAACGGCTCTTTAGGAGGATATAAATTGGAAATAAAATTATTACCCGACGAAGAACTTGGAGATGAAGTTTACGGATTGGTAAACTTATCCGTAATTAACATAAGGAAAGAACCGAAACACGCCTCCGAATTGGTTACCCAGGCAGTATTGGGTACACCGGTAAAAATTTATGAAAAGGAGGGGGAATGGTACAGAATTCAAACACCAGACAAATATATTGGCTGGACTGATAATGACGGAATTGCACTGAAAAATTTTCAAACATTGGATGAATGGAAATTATCAGAGAAATTGCTCTATACCAAGGAGTTTGGTTTCATCTTTGAAAAACCCGATGTAAATTCGTTACACGTATCCGATATTGTTGCCGGATCAATTATGAAATTCATTGGGCCTGAAGGGGATTATTGTAAAGTGGAATATCCGGATGGAAAAACCGGTTATGTGCCAAAAAACGAATGTACCAATTATAAAAATTGGGTGAATAACCCTGTGACCGATGCTTCGAAGATATTGAATACTTCATATAAATTTTTGGGACTTCCTTATTTATGGGGAGGGACATCCGTAAAAGGTGTAGATTGCAGTGGTTTTACGAAAACCGTTTTCTATTTGAATGGAATTATGCTTCCCCGCGATGCCTCTCAGCAAGTTAACACCGGTTTGGATATAGATACAAAAACCGGTTTCCAAAATTTAATGCCGGGTGACCTTCTTTTCTTTGGGAAAAAGGGAGATAAAAATACTCCCGATAAAATTACACATGTAGGAATTTATATCGGAAACATGGAATTTATTCATTCTTCAGGAAAGGTTAAGATAAACAGCCTCGATCCGAAGGCAAAGAATTTCAATGAATACAGATACAGGACATTTATTAAAGCCAAACGAATACTCAATTCGATAGGCAAAAATGGGATTGAATTCGTAAAGGATAATGATTTTTATATGGAATAAAAGTTGAGCCGACTGAAGCTATCGTATAAGCCATATACTCTTGAACTGAAGCATGTTTTTAAGATTGCTGCAGGTTCACGAACAACAACTCCGATTGTATTAACCGAATTGGAATACGAGGGAATTACCGGATATGGTGAAGCATCCCTGCCCCCTTATTTAGGGGAGACCCAAGACTCTGTGATTTCTTTTCTCAGCAAATTGAATCTTTCTCAATTTAGCGATCCTTTCCTAATTGATGATATACTTGATTACGTTGATAATGTAGAAGAGGGGAATAGTGCAGCTAAAGCTTCGGTGGATATTGCTCTTCACGATTTGGTTGGGAAATTAATTGGCAAGCCTTTATATAAATTTTGGGGATTGAATCCTGACAAATCCCCTTACACTAGTTATACTATTGGGATTGACGTGCCTGAAATTGTTGTGAAGAAGGTTAAAGAAGCCGGTGAGTTTAAAATTTTAAAAGTGAAATTAGGATTGGATTCGGATAAGTTGATGATCGAAACTATCCGCTCTGTAACCGATAAAAAAATAATTGTGGATGCAAATCAAGGGTGGAAAGATAGAAATACCGCACTGGAAATGATTGAATATTTATCGGATAAAAATGTTGGCCTGATAGAACAACCGATGCCGAAGGAACAAATTGATGATATTGCATGGTTAAAGGAAAAGAGTCCTATCCCTATAATTGCGGACGAATCTTGCCAAAGACTTTCCGACGTAATTAAATTAAAAGATGTTTTTGATGGGATAAACATTAAGTTGATGAAATGTACCGGCTTAAGGGAAGCAAAAAAAATGATTGAGTTGGCAAGAGCTTTGGAAATGAAAGTAATGCTCGGCTGTATGACCGAAACATCTTGTGCTGTTTCGGCGGCTGCTCAGTTATCTCCTTTGGTAGATTGGGCCGATTTGGATGGGAACCTTTTGATTTCCAACGATCCCTTCATTGGTGTTGGAATTGAGTCGGGGAAAATCAAATTGAACGAAAATCCGGGAATCGGGTTATCCGGGTGAAACAAATCACGGATTTAGAACGATAAACATTTTATATTTGAAGATTAAATTTGTGGAATCATGAAAATAAAATCATTTGTAATATTGTTTATATTACTTGCCGCAAGCACATTTGCTTCGGGTAGAGTATACATCAGGTTAAATCAGGTAGGGTTTTTACCGGATGATATAAAAACTGCAATCGTAATGAGCAATTCCCCGCTCAAGGATACCGGTTTTCAAATAAATAAATTTTCCGGAAAAGACCCCGTATTCGAGGGGAAGGCCCGACCAACAAACATGGCGAGCGGGAGATTCAAGTATATTTATGAGCTCGATTTTTCCAAACTCAAAGCTACCGGGACATATTATATTTTTATTAACGGCCAGAAATCTTTCCCCTTTGGTATTGGGAAATATAATTATAATGCGGTTGTTGATAGTCTACTCCAATTTTTTAAAGTTCAGAGATGCGGGTATACAGATCCGAGGTTACACAAAGTATGTCACATTTCGGATGCAACGAGTATCAAAATCGGGGACAGAGTAATCGAAAAACAATTTGATGTAACCGGGGGATGGCACGATGCAGGGGATTATGTTAAATTTTTGAATACAACAGCTTTTGCTACTTACATGCTTCTCTTTTCATTCGATTTCGATCCGGTAAAATTTGGCTTCGATAACGACAAAGACGGCGTGCCTGATGTTTTGAACGAAGCAAAAATCGGTTTGGATTGGCTTTTAAGGGCGCAATATGAGAAAACCAAACTCATTACTCAAGTTCAGGATTTAAGGGACCATGATGTGGGTTGGAGATTACCTGAGAATGACCCGCTTACATTTGATCGTCCCGCTTTTGTTGGAATAGGGAAGAATTTAATCGGAATTTACACAGCTGCTTTAGCTTTGGGATCAAGGATTTGGAGAATAAAGTTCAATTATGATGAATACGCCGATAAATGTTTGACTGCAGCTGAAAATATATTCTCTGTAAGGAATTCCGTTCCCGATATTGACAGTTCAGGTACAGGGATGTATTTGGATAGAAAATACAAGGGAAAATTGGCTTTGGGCGCCGTTGAACTCTTTATGACCAACCGGAATAGGGATTTGCTTGATGAAGCTAAAAAGCTCGCACACGAAGCCGGTAGCGATTATTGGTGGAGTTACGGAGATGTTAATTCCCTTGCAGATTACAGATTGGCGCGGATGGATACCAGTTTCATCAAATATTTGAAAAATAATCTGGAAAGATTTAATTCAACTGCAAGTATTCATCCCTTTGGCGAAGGGACTGATTATTCGTGGGGAACGAATGTTACTCTTTTGGGAGTGACTTTGCAACAGATTTTGTATAAAGAATTAACCGGAGATACCAAATACGATACTTTGGCAACAGTCCAAAGGGATTATATTTTAGGCAGAAATCCTTGGGGAATAAGTTTTATTTCCAAAATTGGCAGAGTTTATTCAAGAAATTTGCATCATCAAGTTGCGGAATTAACAGGTGGATATTTACCTGGTGGTTTTGCCGCCGGTCCAATTAAAAAGATAGCTTATGAGCAATCCGGCGTGGAGATGCCAAAATTTGATAGATTTGCAATGTTTCAAGCTGATTCAGTTGTCTATTTTGATACGAAAAATGACTATTTGGCTAATGAACCTACCATCGTCGGAAATGCAACTGCAGTGTTCGTGATGGGGTATTTTTCCGGTTTTAAGAGGTGATTGAGATCATATTTACTAATTAATTGTGTCACTTTGATACGCATTCTCAAAATGAGTCACAAAATTTATTTTCGGATGCGTTGTCAATTTCTAAGCTAAACATATTTAGGCACGATTATTGGTGAATATAATTGCTTAAAATAAGAGGAAAAAATGTCTACTGTTATAAAATTAATTCAATCCGGATTTGGATTGATAGACCAAAATTGGGGAGGTGTCTACCGGGGAGGTAGTTATGTCCTTATTGGTCCTCGTAAATCGGGTAGAACACTACTGGGTCTCCAATTTGCAATGGAAGCGGCTAAGAATTCGGAAGTTTGCTTATATTTTACAAATATGAGACCGAAAGATTTGATGATTCAAGCTGCATCAATCAATTTTGATATACAATCATACATGAATCAGAACACAATAATTGTTGTTCGTGTTGCTCCTCCTCATGAGATTTATGAAAGCAGAGATCCGGATAAGTATTTGGTTGAATATTTGAATGACATTATTACGGTAGTTAATCATTACAATCCTTCTAGAATAGTCTTTGACGAACTTACACCATATATCGGTTTTAGAAATATTATGCTCCTCCGGGAAGCTTTTATTCATACCCTCGAAACTATTGAAGATAGAGACATTACCAGTTTGTTTATTTTGGGTGAACCTGCTACCCAGAAAGCTCAAAACTTAGTTGATACTATTTGCAACGAAGTGACAGGTGTAGTTTTCTTGAAAAAAAGTGCTACTTTGATTGCAGGGAAATATCACGGTGGAGTTGCCTCAATTATTCCGAATGTAGGACACACGGAGGGGCAATTTTCTTCCGAATATATAATTGAACCGTTTAATGGGGTTACCGTCAATATACCGAATTCCCAACCTCCTGTAGCACCTCCGGTAACTGAACCTTCAGCGTCTATGCCGGGTTCTGCACCAACTCCAACTCCGACAATGGAACCGGTAAAACCAACTGAAAAAACGATTGAAAGTCATCCTCCGACGTCCGATAACAAAGGGACGCCGAACGTATATAATAAAAATGATTTTTTACTGATTCTTAACAATCAGATTGCGTTGTATAAATTTACGGGACAAAAATTTCAGGTTATGGCATTCAAACTGGATCCTATTGCTCAAGTTACGCAAAAAATTACAAAGTCCGATCTGATGAATGCCATAAAGTATGCAACATCCAAAAAAGAAAAAATTTGTGAATTGGATGATAAAATTTTAGTGATGCAGGTTCGTCCCGATCCTGATCACTTGGTAGAGACAATTCATAACGTTGCACAAGGCTTAAGACAACATGTGCCGGGTGCATACGAAGAAGCAATTGAAGCCGTAAAAATTCATTTTAAAGAAGTAAACGACGGAATTGACAAAGCGGAAGATATAATGGAAGAAATTCTTCTTGACAAAGAACAAGAAGAAACTTTCTATATTCCTATTAGTAAATACTTGGGCTAATGAAACGTATTACAAACATACTGTTTCTGCTGCTCATATTTTGCGGCTCGGTCAATTATGCTCAGCTTCGACTAGAAGGCATTAAACGGGAAGCCCTGAAGCATATGCAAAACGGAAGATTCGGTGATGCAATTGACCAGTTGAATAAATTTATTGCTGCAGATCCAAGAAATCCCGAAGGATACTATTTACGCGGACTTTGCCGTGAGAAGAGGGAAGAATATGCTTACGGCAGGGAAGATTACAGGAAAGCCATTAAACTGGATAATAATTATACCGAAGCCCGTCAAGCATTGGAAAGACTTAAAAAAGTTTGGTACGAAATTCTTTATGATAAAATTGAAGGGCATAAAAGGGATATTGCGGTAAATCCTCAAAATCCTTACTATTATTTGGAAATTGGAAAGGCATACCGGTGGTTGGAAGAGTGGGAAAAAGCCGAAGAATGGTACGATAAATATTTGGCTATGGATAAAGATGCGTCGCCTGACGAAATAATTCGTTATACTATTATTTTGACCGAAACAAGACATATTTATAAAGGTTGGCTCAAATTAAAAGAATACACGGAAAGGTATCCCGATGATTGGAGACTATGGAGCCGTTTTGGGTGGTTTTCCAATTGGTTAGGAAAATACAAAATAGCAGAAGATGCTTTCTTAAAAGCGCTTGCTTTTAAACCATTCTTCAAAGAAGCTCAGGACGGGTTGGATGTAGCCCGTAGGGAGGCTTATGTTACTATATATTCCGAAGACTACAACGGTAATGACAATTATCGAAGAAAAGAATATCCAATCGATAAATACTACAGAATTGTTAAAAATAATCCCGATGATTCCGAGAGTAGGTTTAAACTTGTTGAGCTTTTGATTGAACATGAAAGATACGAGGAAGCTTATCAACAGTTGCAGATTTTGCAGGAAGATCATTCGGATGATGAGAGATTTGTGAACTACTGGGATATTGTTACTACATACAGAAAAAAAGTTTTCGAAGAAAAAGTTACCGAATCGTTAGCTAAATTGAGTGAAGATAAGTATAATAAACAAGCTACTCTCGATTTAGCCGGTTATTACGCATCCCTGGCTGCTTACGACGATGCAGAAAAATTACTGTTGGAGTACTTAAATAAATTTCCGGAAGATAATGATGCAAGATATAAGTTAGCTAAAATTTATTCCGAAGACGGTAAGTTCCAGGAAGGTTTGTTGCAAACTGATACTTTATTAGCAAGTGATCCATCGAACAATAAATATAAATTGTTAACCGCCCAACTGAATATTTGGACAAGCGGGGATTTGGATAAAGCCGAGTCACTTTTGTTGGATGTTATTGAGGAAGAACCGGAGAACTTGTATGCTCTTATATCTGCAGGTACACTTTATTTTCAAAAGGATGATTTTGAGACTGCAGAAGAATATTTACTTAAGGCCGAAGAGATACAAACCGATAATCCCGAACTCTATGAACTGCGGGCAATGATTGAGTCGGAAAAAATAAGAATAGCAGAACAAAAATTATTGGATAAATTAGACGAAGGCAGAAAAATTGCTTCCAATGGTGATTGTGAAGCCGCACTTCCTTATTATGAGGAATATCTTGAAAAATATCCTGATAATTATAAATTACAAGCGGAATATGCCGATATCTTGGTTTGTGCGGATAGATTTGATGAAGCCTTGGATATTTACGATAGATTATTGGATGAGCAATATGATGTTGAGCTTGATAAGAGGAGAGCAAAAATTTATTATTGGTCAGGCGACTCATTGAGTGCACTCGAATCATTTGAACGCTTGGTACGGGAAGATCCCGAAGATTTGGAAATGCAACTTTATCTTGGTGATTCTTATGCCAGGATGCATGAATATGCCAAAGCCAGAGATATTTATCTGGCACTGAGTGATAGAGCACCTGAATCGTATATTATAAATCAACGGTTAGAATGGTTGCCCCCGGAATATCAAGAAACCACAACTTTGGGTAGAATGTTTTCCGGAATTACGAATTACCTATTTTCTTATATGACGTTTAATCCGTTCTCAAATTATTTTAATGATAATCTAGGATTCGAGTATTATTATTACGGGGCACAAATGGGAATTGGTTTCACAAAATATATTAGTTTGGGTGGAGCCCTCTTCCAAGGTCGGGTTAATAACACATCAAATTCTTTTCAAGGATTTGGATTTTCAACAATTAAAGGGCTCATTTTTATTCATCCCTTCGATGAACTTACAATTTCGTTCGGTTATGGTAAAATTAATTCTCCGGGAATCATAAATAAATTTATTTATGAAGGGAATATTTCAACACAACCTTTAAAAAATTTGAATCTCAGCCTAAGATATGAACACAGTGACGGAGTATTTCATCTTTATTCGAATGAATTGATAAACAGAAGAATTCCCTCGAACATTTTAAGATTCGACGGTCAATATAGAATGAAAACAGGTTTGTTCATTAAATCTTACTATTCATTGATCTGGACAAATAAGAATAAATATGAAGCCGACAACATTGGAAATATTTTTGAAGGCAGGGTCGGTAAATATTTTACACCCGATTTAGCATTCGGATATGAATATCATTTCGAGGATTTCAAAAACAATAGTCCTTTTTATTATACTCCACAAACCTATTATTCCCACTCAATTTGGGGATTGTGGCAAGTGTTCAGAAATCAACTTTGGGATTTCAAATTGGAAGGGAAATTGGGTTATGTCCCTCAATCTGATTTTATTATCCGGGAAGCTAAAGCCGAAGCATCATATTATATACTCAATAGCCTGAGACTTGGAGCTACGGCTTATTTAAGTTCGTCGGTTCAATATTTCACGGCATACTCTTCAGGTGCCTTTTATGTTAACTTATTTTGGAATGTTTATTGATGCTCTTTAAATAAATGCTTTAAAGATTTTTTATAACTCTTTTTATTGCAATGATTTAAATAAAATGTTATATTAAGGTGGAAAGAATAAAGTTATAGTTATATGGTTCAAAAACAGCAGAAAATAGAGAGAAACCAAATTCTTTTGGACAATAGAGAGATTGATCCTCCCAAAAGAAATGAAAAACGGGAGAAGATCAGGGCGATGATTCTCTCCGGATCAATATCTATTGTAATGTTGATAATTATAATGATTACTCTGCCTCAAACCGTTCTTTCCTTCAATGGATTGTTCGTTTATGCTTCTATTGTTGCTTTAGTAATATTTCTTTTCATACTACTTTTCAGATATTTTTCCATTATTGTTCTTGCATACTTGAACACTACTAAATACACGGTGGAAGAATACGACAATTACTTCCCGTTTGTTTCTATAATAGTTCCGGTTTATAACGAAGATAAGGTTGTAAAGCAATCTATTGAATCACTTTTGCAGTTGGATTACCCGAATTATGAAATTATTGTGGTAAACGACGGATCAACCGATAATACTGCCGAAGTTGCCGGCGAGATGGTCGGGTATCAAAAAGGTTTATCCTCCATGGTAAAAGTAACATTGATAAATAAACCGAACGGAGGAAAAAGTAAAGCTCTGAATGCGGGAATTCAATTTTCCGATGCGGAATTTACTGTAAGTGTGGATGGTGACTCAAAACTTTCCAGGGATGCTTTGAAAATGGGAATCCGCCACTTTATCGATCCTTCCATTGGTGCTGTGGCCGGAAATGTAAAAGTTTTAAACCGTGGTAAAATGGTAACGGATCTTCAAGCCCTGGAATACATTGAAGGTTTGAATCTTGCAAGATTTGCCCAAGGAATGGTAAAAATGGTAAATATTATTCCGGGCCCAATAGGAATTTTCAGAAAGAAAGCTTTGCGCAGCGCCGGTTTCTATTCGAGTGATACATTTGCCGAAGATGCCGATTTAACACTTAAAATATTAGCCGCCGGTTGGAAAGTGAAATATGAACCGAGAGCAATTTCGTATACAGAGGCTCCCGAAAAGTTCATGCAACTTCTTAAACAGAGATACAGATGGACAAGAGGAATTCTTCAAGCTATTCGTAAGCATAAAAAACATATTTATAATCCTACATTGAATTTCAATAATACACTTATTCTTTGGTCAATGTTCTACGAATCTTTGGTTTGGCCGGCAATGAATATTTTTGCGAATTTGTTTTTCATTGTGGTCGGTGTGTTTTTCCATATGTCTGCTCTTGTAGTCTTCTGGTGGATAGGCATTATGGCGCTCGATATGATGGCGGCGATTTATTGCTTGGCTGTGGAAAAGGAAGAATTCAGATTAGTGTTTTACGCATTTATTTATCGCCTCATTTTCATTTTGATGATTGACATAACCAAAGCAATGGCTACTGTGGAAGAATTTCTGGGTATTGAAATGAATTGGGGAAAATTGGAAAGAGTTGGATTAGACCAGGGAGGCGGACAAGCCGCTCAACCTGCATCATAAATTTATTTAATAGTGAGGTAAGTAATGGAACTTATACCCATACTATCATTCATAATATTGGTTGCAACCGTATCGACATTTATTTTGGCGGTTGGAGCTTATATTCTCTATAAAGTTAGGGAACGGAAAGGTCGTGTTGGTAAAGCTGTTGAACCAGCCGCTTTGCCTGCTGAATTGGTTGCTCCTGCACCACTCACACAAGAGCAAGCTGCAACCACTCAAACCGGAGTACGCAGAACACTATTCGAAGAACAACCTTCTACAAGATACACAGGTTACGAAGAACGTCAGCCTATGTTCTACGGTACTCAGGAATCGAGGGAATTCAGACCGACATTTGCTCCTACTCCACCCCCGAGTCCGGGATTTGCCGAAACCAGCAGATATGTTAGAACTGATGCCCGTCAGCAACAACCGACTATGGAATCGACAAGGGGCAAGTTTATGAGATATACAGCTGAAGGTTACGTTGCACCAAATACAGATAAAACGCAAGAAAAGAAGAAAGAGGAAACTCTTAGATGGCGTTAAAAGAAGAAGAAAATTTTGGATTAAGGGTTAATTACTTAATCATCTTCTTAACCGGGTTAGTACTTCTGACCGTCGGTGTTCTCATTTTTTTGATCATCATACAAAATGTTTACGGTGATTATGAAATAAATGAGATATTACCGACAAAGGAAAATCTGGCTCAAATTGAACGCGTTGATAAAGTAGCTTTACTCTACTCTCAGTACACCGAGAATAAATTGGAGGAGGGGAGTACTTGGCTTAGCGATATAATTGATACTTGGGAAGTTTATTTAAAGAATGATAAAGTTAAATATGATATAATCAGTGATCAAACAATTGAACTTGGGAGGCACTACGAATATAAACTAATCATTCTGCCCATGGCTCAGTCAATGTCCGACAAGGAATTGATTGAACTGAAAAAATATCTGGAAAAAGGAGGATCAATTTTCTGTACCGGAGGACCGGGAACATTTTCCGACGAAGGAAAATGGAGAGGCTGGGATTTCTTTACCGAAGCTTTCGGGATGAAATTCAATAGGGAAATTAAACCTGAAGAAACTTATAAGATTCATACTCTAAGGGGAAATCTAAAAATTACAGCCGGAATTCCAACCGGATATGCACTTAAAATAGCAACTTGGGATAGACCCATTTATGCAGAAATACTTGAGCCGAGAACTACTCAAGTAAGTTTTTGGTACGATTTCCGCCGCGAAGCCGGACTTGTGAGAGAAGAGATAAGCAAAAGTGCCGGAATTGCATTTGGAACTTATGGTAAAGGAAGATTCATCTGGTTTGGCTTCGGTCTAAATTCTGTAATAGGTAAACAGGAAGATTATATTTATTTCGAAAAACTGTTCAATAATTGTATCAATTGGCTCACTTATGGTCCCATTGCTTTTGTGAGGGATTGGCCTGCGCCTTATAAAGCTGCTGCAATAATAATTCCACAGGTTACCGAAGATCCACAGAATGCCCTGAATTTTGGAAGAATGATAAATAAAAAGAATTATCCTGCTACCTTCTTTGTAGACGCCCGGAAAGCAATAAGTAATCCCGGATTGATGAAAAAACTTGGCAAGTATGGTAATATGGGCGCTGTGGTTGATATTGGATTTTTGGAATCGGCAGATGATACTGTAAATAAATTGGACGATAAATTAGTCCAGCTTTCTTCCATTCAATTTGCAAAAGATACTATGGAAGCTTTGTCCGGCGCCAAGGTAAACAGTTTGATGCCTTTGTATGGCTTCTACGACGAAAATACTCTGCAGGCTATGTCCAAGTTGGATATGGAATTTTTAGTTACAGATTCGCTTACGGATAGAAGTGTTCCGAAAGTAATAATCAGGAATGAAAAACCTATTTTGTTAATTACAAAAACGGCCCGTGATGATTATGAAATTGTTCGCGACTATGGGCTTACCGAACCCGATTTTCAAGAATATACTTACGAAGAAGATATTGATAGAGTTAGGTTTGAGGGTGGTCTTTATGTTTTGAAAGTACACACTGATTATCAACTCCAGCCCCAGTATGTAAAGGTATTGGATCATTTGATGAACTACATCCGTAAAAAGGATTATTGGGTTTGTTCTTTGGAAGAACTGCAAAATTGGTGGTTACGCAAGGGCGGAGTGGAAATTCAGTATACCACCAGAAGCAAGAGAAGAATTGCGGTTGAGGTTACCAATCCAACTGATAAATTCGTGCGAAATTTCACTGTTCAAATAAATTTGAATAAAAAAGTTAAGAATATTAGAGTTTCATCGGATATAATTAATACTAAAATTCCCGAATACGAATTTGATTCTTCGACTAATACTATTTTCATGTATTTAAAAGAAATGGAACCTGACGAATCCCGTTCGTTTTTAATAGATTTCGAAAATATTTCAAGTTAAGGAGGAATTATTATGTTCCTCTTCATTTCTCGTCATAAATCTGCATATTTGCATTACCGGAATTTATTCTCTAATAATCCAACGATTAAGAATATGAAAAAATTTAATTGGTATTTAATTATCATTCTTTCAGCGTTTGCTTTTTCGGCTTGTGTTCAAACAATAAGCACGAGCACAACCTCAGACCCAAAAATAATTGTTTATTCTCCTAAAAGCGGAGATACTGTTCAAGTTGCGAAAAACTCGAATAAAATAATTTACGAAGCCTCAGCCGGCTTGGGATCTCAGGGCATAGATAGATTTGAAGTATTCATAAATAAGCAATCGAATGAAGTATTCGGACTTACCAGCAACGGTACAAATCCAACATTGTACCTGAATGTTGATTCGAATATGGTAGGGCAAAAGATAAGTTATTACGTTGCCGTATACAACAAAGAAGGAAAGTTTGCTACCAGTTCGGTATTCGATTCAATTTTGATACTGGAAAACACGCAACCACCGCGGAAACCATATAACCTCTTTATACAAAGAGTATCGGATAACGAGGTGCTTCTTGTGTGGGACGATAGTTCAAATAATGAAGACAATTTTGAAGTATGGAGGAAAGACGGAGATAACGGAACCTACAGAGTTGTTCAAACTCTTCCGGCAAATTCAACAAATTGGCTGGACAGAACTGTTTCACCATTCGTAACGTATTACTACAAGGTAAGAGCAGTCAATGCATTCGGCAATTCTGCGTTCAGCAATGAAGTAAATTCCGGCGGTGCATCGGGAAGTCCTCCTTCAAATCTGTTTGCTCAGGCATTGGGAGCGAGTCTGGTTCAATTAACCTGGCAGGATAACAGTACCGAAGAAAACGGATTTAAAGTACAAAGAAAGGTGCTTACATCCGATCCATGGACTACAATAAAAATTTTACCACCAAATTCCGTTGAATATATAGATCAAGGATTAACACAGTATACAACATATCATTACAGAGTAGGAGCTTTTACAAGCAATTCAGAGGCATATTCTTCCGAGGTAACCGTAACAACATTTGGGGTAGATGTTCCGGGACCATCTAATTTGGTAGCCAATTTTGATAATACTATCGATGCTGTGAAAGTTACTTGGTCCGATAATACAATATTGGAAAGCGGAACCGTAGTAGAACGAAGAGCAGGAATATCGGGCAATTATGCTCAGATAGGAGTAACAGCAGCTGACCAGAATGTTTACCTCGATACAAATATTACTAGCAGTACGCTCTATTACTACCGTGCAAGGCATACTACTACGGAAGGATTTTTTACTCCCTATTCCAACGAAGATTCTGCTTATGTACCATTTGTTCCTTTGAGAGCTCCAAGTAATTTGGAAATATCGGAATTCGTACCTAATCAAATTTATGGGTTGTTCTGGACAAATAATGCTTCCACAGAAGATGGTATAGAATTATGGAGAAGAGACGGTGATCTTTCAAGTTTTCATATTTACAAAATATTGCCTCCAAGAACCCATGCATATAATGATACGTTGCAAGACCCGAATTTAATATATTCTTATAAAGTAAGAGCTTTTCTGGGAAGTGAATATTCCAATTTTTCCAATATCGTTTCTACCGCCGGTGGATCCGGTGGAATATTCCGTCCAACAAATCTTGTTGCAACGGCAGTTCCGAATCAACTAGCTGTCGATTTGACGTGGACGGATAACTCGGATAACGAATTGGGTTTCGAAATTGAAAGAAGAATTACCGGTTCTACAACATTTACCAGAATAGCTATAGTTGGGCCGAACGTTCAATTTTACCGGGATGAAACCGATGGCTTATTCCGCGGTACTTCTTACGATTACAGGGTCCGGGCTTATAATGGACAAGGATTTTCAGATTATTCCAATCTTTATCAAGTTACTATACCGTTTTAATGTTTGATGAAATTAAACATATAGAGAGCGCTATTTTGAGCGAAACGGAAAATTCATTTTTTATCATCGATAAAGAGGGGATAATAGTAAGTGTTAGCGGAGAGCTAAAAAAGGAATTAGTCGGTGTAAAAAATATTTTTGACGTTTTAACAGAAAAGAGTAGAAAACGGTTGAGTGATCCACTGATTACAGGAGTGACGGAAGCTCATAACTTGATTTTGGAGAGAACCGATGCTAACCAGAAACTGGAAGCCGAGATTCATTCCATTCAAATGGATGGTAAAGAATTATTCAAAATTAATGTCAGGACAATAGAACCGTTAGATCAGGAAAATGTAACTTTAGTTCTACGTACCGGAAGAATCGAAAATGCGTTAAGTAAAGCCTCGAAGGAAATTTTAGATGTTATTAAATCCAATTTTCCTTTTACTCTAATCGGCAGGGCAAAAACTCAAAAAAAAGTTGAGGAATTTGAAGGAATATTTTGGTTGAAAGACCCCAAAGGAAAGATTTTACTTTCCAATACTGAGTTTGCCGAATTTTTAGGAACAACTAAAAAGCAGGTTGAAAACAAATACGAAGAAGAAGTATTCCCAAAATATTTTTTTGATGCCATCTCCGGAGTCAACAAATACACATTTGAATCGGGTAACGAATGTATTATTGATGATCAATCGGGATTTTTATTTTTACATTCCGTGGGAAGGGCGAAGTTAGTCCAGATACCACTTTTTGATATTGAAAAAAATATAATAGCATTAATTAATTTAACGGATAATTTTCGCGATTTAAATAGTTTTGAGCATGCAAAACAAATTGAAATTAATTTTCAGGTAAGTGATTGGCTTATACCAGCTCTAGTAATTGAACAGGAAGGCAAAGTTTTATCTTATTCAGGAAGTGCAACAAAGCTATTTACCCGTGAACTGATGCAGGGTTCCCTGAATCTGCTGGATTTGTTAAACAGTAATAATCGCCACTTATTCGAAAATTTTATAAGAAATGATTCCGACATAAAAACACAATTTAACCAAGAGCTGGACGGAAGGTTTTTCAGGTTTACCATTCAAAAAATAGTAGGAAAATCCGATTCACGATTAGCTCTTGTAATTTTAGAGAGAATTAGACAAGAAAAAACATCGAGTGATAAAATGTATGATGTAATATTACAAGAATTTCCGCTTCCTGCCTTAATATATGATGCGGAAAATTTAAGGTTTTTGGAAGTGAACTCTTCAGCGCTGGAACTCTACGGTTACAGCAGAGATGAATTTTTATCAATGGATCTGACCGATTTATACGCCCCGGAGGATATTCAATCTTTGATAGAAAAACCTCAGACAGGTAAATCCAATGGTAATGGACTATTGATGAGACAGAAGAGAAAAGACGGGTCTTTCATTATAGTTGAAATATTCAACCGGCAAATCGATTTTAACGGTAAACCTGCATTGATCAGTTCAATAGTGGACAAGAGCAGGGAATTCGAATTGGATAAAAAAAATCAACTTTATAAATCATCATTTGAACACTCGAATGATCCGATTGCAATTACGGATAATCATGGTTTCGTAAAGTTCATCAACGATTCTTTTATTTCGAAATTGGGTTATACAAAAGCAGAAATGGAACAAAATCCGATTGCTTCTATTTTTGCCGATGCAGATAGAAGCATATTAAATGCAAATTTATATCAGAATGATTATCCGGAGGAAAGGAGATTTACTCTAACTCTTAAAACTGCAGAAGGGAAAGAGTTGGAGGCAGATGTAATTGGAACCCCAATTTTTGGCTATAAGGAGAAAGTTGAAAGATACAGTTTAATATTTAAGTTGAAAGATTCCCAAGTTGTAGTTGAAGAAACAAACGGAGGATTGAAGAAGAGCGGAATTGATACTAACTTCCTTTCCAATTTATTCCATGAATTATTAACTCCGTTGAATGTGATTATCGGTTTCGTACAGGAATTATCCGAAAGTATCGACAATCCCAACGAAGAACAACGGGAAGCCATTCAAATAATAGAAGAAAATCAGAAAGTATTGCTCCAAACTATGGATATTGCAGTTGAGTTTTCCCACTTGGAGCAGGATTATGTGGATTTGAATGTTTCCGATATTCGGTTTGTTGAATTGCTGGATGATCTTAAAGATTCAACTAAAAAAACAGCTGAATCGAATGAAGTGGACTTGAATTACGGTAAAATCTCATCATCATTACAATTCAAAACCGATAGACATAAATTTGTTACTTTCCTTTCCCAGATGCTTCACTTCTCTATGATAATGACGCATGAAAGTGAAATAATTATCTCCGGTTATCCGCATGGAAAAAATAAATTCGCAATTGGAATAAAGGATAGTAAAAACGGTATTTCCGAAGAATTGCTTTCCAACTTGAAAGCGGTTTTTGAGGATGATGAGATAAACATCCGCAGAAATTATGGTTTATCCAGGTTTACTGTACGTTTGGTAAGGAAATTGTTACAAATTCTTAGTGCAGAAATTCATCCTTTGCCTTCGGCTGCCAATCCTTCCGAATTTGGAATTGTATTCCCTGTTGAGCTACATGTACCGGAAGCCTCCATAGAACACGAAATGTTGGAGAATGTAATTGCCGATCAATCAGTTGAAACACCTGTTCATACTCCGGAAGTTGTTCAACCCGCTGAACCTAAGCCGGTACCAAGCCTACCTGTCGAAGAAAAAGAAGTGGATTTATCCAAGCTATCCTGTCTTTATGTAGAAGACCAGGTCGATTCTCAAATATTGTTTAAAGTTCAGATGAAAGAACTGAAATCCATGGAATTTGCAAATAGCTTCGAGAAAGCTTTGCCTTTACTTAAGAGTAAGCATTTTGATGTGATCATTATGGATATTAATTTGCAGGGTGAATACAATGGTTTGGATGCATTGAAAATAATAAGGAAAATGCCGGGTTACGAAAATACTCCTATTATCGCCGTTACGGCTTATGTTGTGCCTGGTGCTGCTACAAAATTCGTTCAAGCCGGATTCAGTAATTTTGTGAATAAACCCTTGCTAAAAGAAAAGGTAGTTGAAGCCTTGAAAAAAGTTATGTAATCCACTCAACCCGATTTATTTATAAATGGCTCCCCAAGCGGAGCCTTTTTTATTTTAAATGGAAAGAATTCTTGACAAGGAAAAAGTATATTATTATTTTAGCACCATACAAATGTATGGTATTTTGTTTTACAGTCTCAAAGCATAAAATGTGACTGACGTGCCGAAGGTGGATTTAAATTATACGAGGTGGAAAAATGAAGAGCTCACTCACCCAAACCCAACAAAAAATACTCGATTTCATAATCGATAAGAAAGCCGAAGGGAAAATT
>CAZULK010000044.1:0-12952 GCA_964621225.1 uncultured Melioribacteraceae bacterium
TATAACAAGCAAGCACTCTTTCCACGCCAATACCGTAACTTCCCATTACAACGGGATGTGATTTCCCGTCTTCGTCCAAGTATTCAACGCCAAGCGCTTCGGTATATTTTGTTCCGAGTTTGAAAATATGACCCAATTCAATTGCCTTGAAAACTTCGAGCGTGGAATCGCATCTTGTGCATTTTTCTCCGCTCTCTATTATTCTCAAGTCAAAATATTCAATATTGGGAACGTCGCGTTTGAGGTCAATTCCACCCAAGTGGTAATCGTTTTTATTTGCACCGCTGTAAAGATTGTTTCCGTCTTTCAATCTTAAGTCGGCAATAATTCTGTGTTTGAATCCAATCGGACCAATACTTCCTGCATCGGCACCGGTGATTTCCTTTAATTCATCCGGGTGACCAGGTCTGACATTACCGCCCAAAATTGATTCGAGCTTAGCTTCGTTAACTTCGTCGTTGCCGGACATAAGAATTAAAACGGGCTCATCGTTGTGAATATAAATTCTCGATTTTGCCGTTTGTCTTTCGTCAATTTTCAAAAATTCGCAAAGCTCATCAATAGAACGGATGTCCGGAGTGTGGATTTCGTGAATTTCTTCCGACTGATCATCTCTTTTTACCGGTTCAATAATTGATTGAGCAACTTCAACATTGGCGGCGTAACCGCAATTTTCGCAATAAGCTACAGTATCTTCGCCGGCATCGGATTTAACCATGAACTCTTCCGATTTGCTTCCGCCCATTGCACCGCTGGAAGCACCTACGACAAAATATTTTATTCCGCATCTGTCGAAAATTCTTCTGTATGCTTTATCGTGTGCCTCGTAAGATTTATCCAATGCATCGGTATCCACGTCGAATGAATAAGCATCTTTCATCAAGAATTGTCTTCCGCGAATGACTCCCGAACGGGGTCTCGGTTCGTTTCTGAATTTAGTTTGAATTTGATACCAAATCTGAGGCAAATCTTTATATGATTTCAGAACGCCCTTCGCATGCCAAGTCATTATTTCTTCATGAGTCGGAGCTAATACATAATCCCTGTTCTTCACATGAAACATCGTATCGCCAAAAGCTTCCACACGATTTGTCTGTTCCCAAATTTCCCTTGGGTTCAATGCTGGCAAGTGGAATTCCTGTCCACCTATTGCATCCATCTCCTCGCGGATTATTTCTGTAATCTTTTTAATTACTTTATATCCGAGGGGAAGGAATGAATAAATTCCCGCGGAAAGCATTCTGACCATACCTGCACGCACCATCAATATATGGCTCGGGATTACCGCATCGGCAGGCACTTCTTTTAATGTTGGTATAAAATTCTTGCTTAATCTCATCTTAATCTCATTTCTTAAAAAACATCTTGCAAAAATAAGTAATGCTTTGTCTAATTTAAAATAGAAGCCTTATAATTATTCATTTAACCAGGTTTCGATGAATCGGGACGAAGAATCAATTTAACCCTAAATACTTCTTGACTTTTTGAGGCTCGAAAATTGTTTTTTTGAACGGATGCGCTTCGGTTGTAAATACATAATCATTCAAATTAAAGCCTATCTCTTTCCCTGCAAAGGTTAAGTAAAGATATTTCATTGTTTCCGCAAAGAAGAAAGTAGGCATATAATCGCGCTTTTCTTTTGTGGTTACATCTTCCAAAGAAGCAAAGGCAACATCCGTTTTGCAATATTTTTTAATATCATTCCAATACTTTTCATTCCTCCGGAAATACAACGAATCGCCGGTATGGCTAAAGAGGTAATACGCAGATTCAATTATTTCGGGATTCAAATCATAAACCGGGTAGTTAATGGTTTCTTTTTTATAATCATAAATCATCGGTTCGGCTCCGTATTTATTCCAGAGCCAGTCCCAAGTGGATTGAAGCTCGGCTGCTTCTTTTTCATAACCCGACAATAAAAGTACGGAAGGGAAAAAAGCATCGTACAAAGTTATTACACTACTATTTTTTACTCCGGTTTCCATATTTACACGCGAGTAAAATAATTTATTGTCATAATATTCCGGCAAGTATTTTTGAATTGTTTTAATACAATCATTCCAAATGCTTCCCAGTTCTTCGTCGCCGAATAGGAGATAACTTTTAAGCAGATATTCATAATATGAATCCGCTCCGGCACAAATGTGGCTATTCTTCCAAACCAACTCTCCGGTTTGAACATCAATTCCGTCGCTGATCAATCCGAGTTCTGATCGTCTTTCGTACATTGCTTTTGTGGCTCTTTTAGCTGCCAAATAATATTTCGGTTTATGAGTAAAGTAACTCAATATCCCCATTTCCAAAGTATAAGATCCGGCTTCTGCAAGGTTAACCGTATCACCCTTAGTTTTGCCGGTTCTTAAATTCACCCAATATTTGGGAACACCGGTTGGTGTATTAAATGCGGGCAAAATTCTGTCGGCAAAATCTTCGGCTTTCTCTAATATTTGTGGATTCATACTGTATTGATACATTGCCAATAAACCGCCAAGTATTCGAATATTTACTTCGAATACTTTTACGTAAATATCTTTGTTAAAATCGATTTTCTCAATTACATATTTTTCAATTTCTTCTGCCTCTTGTTTGAAGCCCATCAAATAGAGTGTGCTGTAAGCATCAATGGGAGAAATGGATAAAGTTTCATCATACCAATTTTTAGATTGTTTTGAAATGGGCATTAATACATCAGCTCCCCAAGCATATTTTTTATATGCCTTCCATGCTCTTAGTGTTTCACTTTTAACGTTTTCTGCTAAATTATTTTGGGTTGAATCGAAAGAATCTTGTGGGTGAATTATATAAGGTAAGAACAACAATAAAACTAAGGCAATGGATGATGTTTTCATTTTTATAAGTCTCCCATGATTGACGAATCGGATATTCAAAAATAATCATTTACAAATTGATTATTGTTATTACCTATTCATTAATCCTTTGTTAAACTCTTCCGATTTACCTTTGGGGATTGTCAAACTTTTCCACTGTTCGCCCTTAATTGTTTTTGCGATAAGAACTATTTGCCCGATGTGAAAGGCATAGTGTCCTAATTGTCGCAGAAGAGCCAAAACAATACTATGCTCTTGATTTCGAATTAAAACCACATTGTTAATATTCGATTCATTCAATGAATCTAAAGCATTGAACAAGCAGTTCCACCCTTCATTCCATCTTTTGATTAACTCATCCTCGGAACGGATTATATCTTCGAATTCGGAATCCCTGTTGCGCCATTCCTTTTCGCCGTCAGTTGTTAAGAAATCTGTCCACCGTGATTTCATATTACCGCTAAGATGATTAACCAGAACAGCAATAGAATTAGAATCTTTTTCCAACTTAACAAAAAGTTCATCTTCGTTTAATTGATCGAACGATTTTTCTCCCAATGATTTATAGTATTCAAACTGTTTTTTGATACCTGTTAAAAAATCCTCTACCATTTTATTGCTCTCCTTTAATTCTAAAATCAAAAACATCGGGACGTGAATAATGACCGACAACATCGAACATTCTCTTTGCGGTTATAATTTCAGCCAAATCAATATCGGCATAAATAATTTTTTCCTCAGCCTCAACGGGACCAGTGATAATTTTTCCGTTGGGAGCAATTATACAGCTATTTCCCACGTTTATCCAATCCCTTCCATCCGGATAAAGCTTTTTGAATTCGTATTCGTCGGGGATGTCATTCATTCTTAATGCCGAACAAACACTAATAACAAATACGCCTCCTTCGCGCGCTATATGTTGCATGCTTTGAATCCAATTAGGGCTTTTGTCCCACGTGGGGGCGGCAAGTATTTGTACCCCTTTTTCATACATAGCAACTCTGGCAAGGGGCATAAAATTTTCCCAGCAAATCAATCCTCCGATTTTTCCCACTGAAGTTTCATATGTTTTAAGAGTGGATCCGTCACCTTGAGCCCATATTAATCTTTCTCCTCCGGTAGGAATGAGTTTCCTATGTTTACCGATTATTTCCCCTTTATCGTTAATGAACAAAAGACTGTTAAATAAACTGCTTCCACTGGATTCTGAATTTCGTTCGTGCATTCCAATAACTACATTTATTTTCGAATTGCCGGCAGCTTCACAAAGTTTTCTTGTCGTTTCATCCGGAACTGAGACGGCATTTTCTACAAGCTTTAAATATAATTCATTCAGCTCTTTGCCTTTGCTATTGGGTATTAACCAAATCCAGTCGGGATATCCGGATAAAAAAACTTCGGGGAATACTATTAGCTTTGCTCCATTTTTAGCCGCCTTGCTAATTGCAGAACAAGCTTTCTCCGTTGTTTTTGATTTATTTAAATAAACAGGGGATAATTGTGCGGCAGCAATTTTTATTTTTTTCATATCGTCTCCAAAGTATTAATTATGATACAATTTTACTTTTTTTACGGCTAATGTGAAAAAGAAGAATTCTTTAACGAAAATCAGATTGTAGATTAAGCTTTTATAAATTAAAGAAGGAATGCTTAAACAAACCTATTAATACCTCAATTCCTTAATCCGTTTACATCATAACGGGAAAGGAAATCCCAAATTATTTCGTTAACATTTTTTCCTTTATAATTAAAATCAAACCAAATATGACCGCCTCCATTAACTTTGAAGTGTTCCACAGTCACTCCGGCATTTCCGTTTGAAAACACAAAGTGGTCGATGGCATATCCATTACTTCCGAATGAGTCTTGATTCGGTTGGAGAGACGTATTATTAAAATGAGTCCAGTAATCAATTACGCTATTGATAGAAATATAATCTTTGTTTCCGCTGTAGGGAATTACTCCATCTGCTGTACCGTGAATGTCAATTATTGCAGTTGGGTGATTTGGAGTGCATAAATTTGATGTATCCAACATTGTTCCCGAAACAGATCCGATAGCCGCAATCAATTCGCTGCGGTAGCAGGCAAGCGCATAACTGAAAAAAGCTCCGTTAGAATAGCCTGTCGAATAAATTCTTTGATTATCAATGTTATATTGATTTGTAAGCTTGCCAACCAATGCATCTATAAAACCAAGGTCATCTGCACTGCTTTTGTTTTCCGGGGAAGGCAATGCAGCATTCCAATGGGTAAAACCGTTCAAACAGCTTCCTTGAGGGTATACAAGAATAAATGTGTCCCGCTCCGCAATATTTCTAAAATCGGAGTAACTCATATATTCACTTGCTTTCCCTCCGAAACCATGAAAATTTAGGAGTAACGGAACTTTAGACTCTGTATTATAAGTGGAGGGAATATATAAAATATACTCTCTTTCAACACCGTTTACAATTATTTTTTCTGCACTGTTATTTGAAACACAGTCTTTTTTTGCTTCGCCGCTGTTAATGCATGAATAGAAGAACAAATTTGCAACGAGGAATAATATTAATATTCTAAATTTATTTACCAATTAAATTTATCCCATATAATCAATTAAGGATGAATATAAATTCAACAAGCCTCTTTCGCTATCCATAACATTTGCCAAATAATACATGAATTTAAGCTTGCTTGTTCTTTCGTTCGATTCGATATTATCGTAGAGGTAATCTACGCATTTCTCTAATTTTCTGTTCAATATTCCCGTGAATGCTTCTATGTCCATTAGTTGAGAAATAAAATCATAGTCGACCAAATCGGCTTTTTGAGAAATAAAGAACCTTAATCCTATATTTTTTATTGAAGGAGCTTGCAATCCGCCGATCCTTTCAATAAAATCACCAAGTGTTTCATTCTTGTTATCGAGAGCGGATTTTAATGAATTTAATATCTCTTTGTGCCTTTCCAAAACTTCGTCAACTTGTGATTTGTTTTGAAAAACTTCATTCTTAATTGTTTTTTGAGTCTTTAGTATAAAACTCCTGTTTTCACTATTTTCTTTATAGTTGTTTATGGTCACGGCAATTAAAACACCAATAACAACAACCAGCACCTCTTTAAGAAAATATATTGCGTGTTCTTTAATCTTTTTAAATCGCATAATATTAATCAATTAATAGTTTTGAATTCAAATTAACGTATTAATTAATAAAAGACAAGAGGGCTTATTAAATAGAATTGGAATGGTTTGGCAAATAGATTGAAAAAAGCCTCCCTGAGAATTATAGAAGGAGGCTTCTGTTTGCAAAAAAGTTGGTGAATTAATTGAAAAAAAATAGTTACATTTCCCTAAAATCCCTATCAAGTTTAGGCTTATTGTTCAGAATAGATTCAATTTCGTTCATAACGTCATCTGTTAACTTACCTGTATGTTCAATTGCCTTCATGTTCTGTTTGACTTGTTCCGGTTTTGATGCGCCGGTTATTACTGTGCTGACATTCGGATTTTTCAAACACCACGCAAGGGACATTTCCGCTAAAGATATGCCAAGTTCTTTAGCAACAGCCGTTAGTTTTCTGGCTTTTTCAATTTTAGCTTGACCTTCTTCAGTGGTGAATAAATTTTTAAGCCATTCGTAGCCTTTCAGGTTTAGTCGTGAATCGTCCGGAATGCCGTCGTTGTATTTTCCTGTAAGCACACCACTTGCCAACGGACTCCAAGTGGTTGTTCCCAAACCGATGGATTCGTATAAAGGAAGGAATTCCTTTTCAATTTTATCCCTTCTAAACATGTTGTATTCCGGTTGTTCAATCTGTGGCGGAATCAAGTGTTCCTGTCTCGCAATTTGATAAGCTTCCATAATCTGGGCTGCGCTCCATTCGCTTGTGCCCCAATAGAGAGCCTTTCCTTGGTTTATGATGAAATCCATTGCTCTTACTGTTTCTTCTATCGGTGTGTGCAGATCGGGGCGATGGCAAAAGATTAAATCAACATAATCCGTCTGAAGTCGTTTAAGAGCAGCATTTGTGCCTTCGATTATATGCTTTCGCGACAGACCTCTGTCGTTTGGTCCGTTTCCTCCCCAAAAAATTTTGGTAGAGATTATCAGGTCGCTCCTTTTCCATCCCGCCTTTTTAATTATATTGCCCATCATCAATTCTGCATTGCCGGCAGCGTAAGCTTCTGCATTATCGAAAAAGTTAACACCCGCGTCGAATGCTTCTTTCATGCATGCATATGCAGTGTCTTCTCCAACTTGATCGTGAAATGTTACCCAAGCTCCAAAAGATAGAGCCGAAATTTTTAATCCGGACTTCCCTAAATATCTATACTCCATACAATCCTCCGTTTTTGTAATAAATTTAACTTGCATTCCCAATTTAATAAAAGGAATCGATTAAATTCCATGAGCCACGTAAGGGCTTTAGGCTACTTATTTAACTCATCGAATTTTGAAAGGATATTTCTGATAATTCGGTTCAGAACAATTAATGGCAGAAATTTTGCAACACCTAATTTTGTTGTAACTGACTAACCATTAATATAACTTTAAAATTCTAATTCGGAAAATTTAGCAAAATCGAGGAATGTTATGCTCGGGTTATATAAGAACGGAGATAATGTGGAAGACGAAATTTATCAAGACCATAAAAAGAAAATGAAAATGGTCAGCATTACATTTGGGATTATTGCATTTATATTGTTTAATTTGATAATGTATTTAATGATAACTGCTTAAAAATTTTTTTAGAAAGAAAGGATAAGATGTCTAAGAATAGCGTATATATTGAAACTTACGGCTGCCAAATGAATGTAGCCGATAGCGAATTGGTGATGGGAATTTTGAAGAATAAGGGTTATGAGCTGACCGAAGATGCAGATAATGCGAATGTAATTTTACTTAATACATGCAGTGTTAGGGATAATGCCGAACAGAGGATTTACGGAAGACTTGGTAATCTGAAAAAATACAAAGAAGAAAAAGGAACCGTAATAGGAATTCTCGGTTGCATGGCAGAAAGGCTTCGCAAGGATTTAATCGAAGAAAAGAAAATGGTAGACCTTGTAGTCGGTCCGGATGAATACAGAAAACTTCCCGGATTTATTGACGAAGCTTTTGCCGGAGAGAAAGGGATAGGTGTGAAATTATCCAAGACCGAAACCTATGACGATTTAACTCCATACAGGGAAGACGGATTATCTGCGTGGATATCCGTAATGCGCGGATGCGATAAATTTTGCACTTTCTGTGTAGTTCCCTTTACCAGAGGAAGAGAAAGAAGCAGAAATTTGGATTCAATTGTTGAAGAGATAAAACAGCTATCCCAAAGAGGTTTTCGCGAAGTTACTCTTTTGGGACAGAATGTGAACAGCTATAATGACAATGGAAGGGACTTTGCAGATCTTTTGGCTGCTGCTGCAAGAGTTGATAGAGCAATGAGGATAAGATATACAACATCTCACCCACAGGATCTTTCGGATAAACTATTATATACAATGGCTGAGCACCCAAATATTTGCAATTACATCCACTTGCCGGTACAATCGGGTTCCAACAGAATACTCGAGTTGATGAACAGAACATACACAATTGAGCATTATTTGGAATTGATTGACAAAGCCAGGAAAATAATTCCGGGTGTAAGTTTTTCGACAGATATTATTGCCGGCTTCCCGACGGAAACATTTGAGGATCACGTTGCAACTTTGGACGTAATGCAAAAAGTTAAATACGACGGGGCATACATGTTCAAATATTCTCCCAGGGAAGGAACCAAAGCCTACAGAATGGAAGACGATGTGCCCGAAGATGTGAAAACCAAAAGACTGAATGAGATAATCGATCTCCAGCAGAGAATTTCTTATGAAATAAATCAAGAGATGATAGGCACTGAGGAATTGGTTTTGGTTGAAGGATTCTCGAAAAAATCGAACGAATATCTTGCCGGAAGAACCGATACAAACAAAGTAGTAATTTTCCCCAAAGACGATAACATAAAACCGGGTGATTACGTTAAGGTAAAAATAAACAGAGCCACTTCGGCTACCCTGTTCGGGGATTTGATTACAACGATTGACTTGGATGCTCTTAGGGAGGAAAAAGTTAGCTCGTAAAGTGGATTAATTGAGCGGAGATAATTGTTTATAGTATGAAAACATTCTTCACAAAAAAGTTGAACATATTCATTTTTTCCCTTTTGATTATTGGATTCAACTCAATCATCGTTGCTCAATCTGCCGTTGATTATCTTAAGATGGTAGAAAACGGTCAAGCGGAAAGGGTTAGAGCCCAACTCCCAAATTTATTAAAGGAACACCCGAATGATGCATCGTTTCTATTTCTGGATGCAGTATTGACGGAAGCCGGAGATGAGGCGGTAGAAAAGTATAAAGCGATTCTGAAGAAATACCCCAATTCGAATTTTGCGGATGCTTCTCTTTACAGAATTTTCAGTTACTATTTTGCTCTCGGTTATTACAAAACGGCGGAAGATTATCTGGCAAAATTAAAGAATGATTATCCTGCTTCACCCTATCTAAAAGTTGCAGATAGAACGATTCCGGAAGAAGAACTCGATCAACAATTAAAATTACAGCCCCCCAAAAAAGAAGAAAAGAAATCGGCCGTTAATGAAGTTAAAAGTATAGAAGGGAAATTTACAATTCAAGCCGGGGCATTTTTGAATTATAAAAATGCCGAGAGACTCAAAAATAATTTCATTAAATCGGGATACTATTCTACAACATACCCCAAAGAAGTTGGGGGATCAATTTTGAATGTCGTAATTGTTGGTAAATTTAATTCCGAAGCAGAAGCCAAGAACTTTCTGCCGAAGCTGAAAAAAGAATATAAATTGAACGGTAGAGTAATACCGCTTAAGTAAAATGAAGATTAAATTCATTGGAACAGGATCGGGAAAGACCTCTCTCAAAAGGTACCATTCTTCCTTTGTGATTGAATCCGGGAAAAACATTCTTTTCGACTGCGGTGACTCAACGAGCAGAGCATTACTGGCATCCGGATATTCATTTAATGATATAGATGCTATTGTTTTTTCACATCATCACGCGGATCACTTTGCAGGTATTGCTTCCCTTATCACTCAAATGAAATTAATTAAGAGGGAAAAGGAATTATCAATATTCACACATTCGTCACTTGCCGGACATCTCATTAGCTTTATCGAATCAACTTACATGTTTCTGGAAATTCTTGATTTTGATTTGAATATAACTCATTTTGAGAAGGATATTCCCTTTGCAACCGGGGATGTTGAGTGGATTCCGAGAAAGAATTCACACATTCAAAACAAACACAACGTTGATACAAATATCCCCTTCAATTCCTTCAGTTTTTTAGTTAAGTCGGAAGGAAAAAATCTTTTTATCTCTTCCGATATAGGGTCAAAAAAGGATCTCAATTTGTTTGGTGAATTCCAAATTCATTCGGCTATTCTTGAGAGCACACATATTTCCGTTAAAGAAATTATCGAATTTTGT
Organism: uncultured Melioribacteraceae bacterium; assembly: GCA_964621225.1. GTDB lineage: Bacteria > Bacteroidota > Ignavibacteria > Ignavibacteriales > Melioribacteraceae > CAYNUJ01. Next base: position 10,314 of record CAZULK010000044.1, read on the forward strand.
GAATCAACATCTCCGGAAAAATGCATTTTAACTCACATCGACGATGAAATGGAAGAAGACATAATTTCAGATATCGAGAAAAATAGTCGCACTTCCACCACCCTAATAATGGCAAATGACGGTTTATTAATAGAAATATAATTATATTTCGAAGCTAATTTGTTTTATTTTAAGAATTTATGGGGATGACCAGAGAGGAATTTCAAAAAAAGTTTGGAATTATCGGTAAGAGCAAAGAAATACGCGATCTTGTCGATATTGTGATGCAAGTTGCCCTTTCCGATATATCTGTTTTGATTTACGGTGAAAGCGGTACCGGAAAGGAAGTATTTGCCAGAGCTCTTCATGGTTACAGCAGAAGATCCGATAAAAATTTAGTAAGTGTTAATTGCGGTGCAATCCCCGAAGGTATACTCGAATCTGAATTATTCGGACACAAAAAAGGATCGTTCACCGGTGCAATAGAGAACAGGAAAGGTTATTTCGAAATTGCCGACGGCGGTACGTTGTTTTTAGACGAAATTGCCGAAATGCCTCTTACCACTCAGGTAAAGTTACTTAGAGTTCTGGAAACGAAAGAATTCATGAAAATTGGTAGCGAAACGGTTACCAAAGTGGACGTAAGAATTATTGCCGCAACCAATAAAGACTTACAACGGGAAGTAGAAGCCAAGAGATTTAGAAACGATCTCTATTTCAGGTTGAAAGCAGTTACTGTTTATATTCCTCCTCTTAGACAAAGAAGAGAGGATATTCCGGAACTGATCAACTTTTTCTTAACCGAATATTCCAAAGCAAATAATATTGAGCTTCCTTACATAAAGCCGGACGCAATGGAATTTTTGATGAATTACTCATGGCCGGGAAATATTAGGGAATTAAAAAATACAATTGAAACTGCTGCGGCATTGACCAAAGAAGGGATAATAGATTTTTCAATTGTTTCCACTTTGCTTGCTGCGGATACGCAACAAAAAGAATTTCATCATCTTCCGGTTGCTTTGAATAAATCTCCGGAGAATGTGGATAGGGAAATGATTTTCGGAGCTCTCATCGAAATTAAAAAAGATTTGATGGAGCTGAAGAATTTGGCTATGAAACACAACGTGGAACCGGAAAATATAAACATTAATGATTCTAACGGTTCGGTAAAATCATTGAAGCAATTGGAAAAAGAAGCAATTCTAAATGCGTTGAATAAAACAAAATGGAATAAGAAAAAAGCAGCCTCTCTGCTCGAGATTTCGGAGAGGACGTTATTCAGAAAAATTAAAGAATATGGACTACATTAAAAATTTCAAAATTGTAATAGTTGTACTTGGATTATTGGTTGGAATAAGCGGATGCAGCTATTCTTTTACCGGTGCTTCCGTTCCGCCGCATCTAAAAACTATATCTATTCCTATATTTGTTGATAGGAGCGGAAGCGGTGAGCCAACTTTGCGTGATAACTTCACGGACAAACTAATTCAAAAGTTTTTGGATGATAATTCACTACAGGTTACGGACAATACACGTTCTGATGCTGTATTGAAAGGAACGGTTATTTCTCTGACCGATGCACCCGCAATAGTATCGGGAGGAGAGGATGTTTCAACAAGAAGGATTACAATCACTGTTAGAGTAGTATACAAAGATATGGTTAAACGGAAAACCATTTTCGACAGACGGTTTTCCGATTTCGGGGATTATTCAACCGAAGAAGATATTGTGAGTGGTAGGGAAGCCGCTATTGAAGAAGCGGTAGATAAAATAACGGAAGACATATTAATTGCTGTAGTGTCTAATTGGTAAGGAGAAGATGGAATGTTTATTGATCAGGTAGTGTTGATTGTTTATATAATTTCGCTTACAATCTTGTTTTTGTTTGCGAGTCATGGATTTGTGATGATCTATTATCACAACAAGTATCAGAAAAATATGCCGAAGCCGAAAGAGGATTTTGAACCTACGGAAGTTGTAACGGTTCAATTGCCTATTTATAATGAGTATTATGTTGCAGAAAGATTGATTAATGCGGTTTGCGAAATAGATTATCCTAAAGATCTACTGGAAATACAGGTGTTGGATGATTCGACTGACGAAACAGTCGATTTGATTAAGAAGATAGTTGACGAAAAGAAAAAGTTAGGATTCGATATTCATCATATTCACCGTACCGACAGAACCGGCTTTAAAGCCGGTGCGCTAAAAGAAGGATTAAAAATAGCAAAGGGTAAATATATTGCCATTTTTGATGCAGACTTTGTTCCCAAAAAAGATTTTTTCAAAACCACTTTAAAATATTTTACCGAAGAGAATATCGGTATGGTTCAAACCAGGTGGGAACATCTGAACGAAGATTACTCTTTACTTACAAGAATACAAGCTCTTGCGTTGAACGGACATTTTGTAATTGAACAGACCGTAAGAAATAAAGCCGGATTTTTCATTAACTTCAACGGTACCGGAGGGGTTTGGAAGAAAGAATGCATTGAAGATGCAGGTAATTGGCATTCCGACACATTAACGGAAGATCTCGATTTGAGTTACCGTGCACAGATGAAAGGATGGAGATTTGTTTTTCTGCGTGACTTTACAACCCCGGCAGAATTACCTGCGGAAATGAATTCATTAAAAGCCCAGCAGTTCAGATGGAC
>CAZULK010000044.1:13052-17790 GCA_964621225.1 uncultured Melioribacteraceae bacterium
TTTTTATTCTATTTGTACGCGCAAAAGGATGTTCACCCCGATTGGAGAAAGCGAATAGCTTTATTTCCATTGTTTATGGCAGGTAGCATGGGACTTGCTGTAAATAATACCAGGGCAGTAATTGAAGGGCTTATCAACAGAAAAAGCGAATTTGTTAGAACGCCAAAATTTAGAGTAGAAAAAGCTGACGACAAGATAGAGAAAAACAAATATTTCCAGAGCACCAAAATTGACGATTCAGCCTTTGTTGAATTACTCCTTGCATTTTATTGCTTTATTGGTGTTGCCGCTTCAATTTATTTTTTGGAAATAGCAGCTTTACCGTTTCAGCTGATGTTCTTCTTTGGTTTTGCGTCAATTTCTTTATTATCTTTCAAGCACACATATCAGAAAAATCAAAAAGGAAAATTGCAGAATGCAAAACTCAGATAATATTTCTTTGATTTATGAATTTAATCAGGATTCACCATTATTTGCCAGAGTTGCGGAAGAGGAAATCAATAAAGGGAACTATTCCGAAGCCGCTTCGATTTTGGAGAAAGGGTTGAATAAATATCCGAATTATGCAACCGCTTATTTCATTTATGCAATTGCCCTTGCAAATCTTTCCGAATATGACAAAGCTGAAGAGGCAATAAACACGGGTGCGGAAATATTAGATTCAACGGAAACCAAAGAATATTATCTTGAAAGACTGAATGAAATTAGAAATAAAAACAGAGTTGAAGAACCTGCAAAGCGTATTTCGTTTGAAGATGAAGAAGAAATTGAATTATCGGTTCCCGAAGAAGAATCCATTGATTCATCAAATATTAATAGGGAAGATGATTTAGAAGAAGAGCTTCAAATTGAAGATGAAGTACCATTGGAGAACCGGCTAGAAGAACTTGCTTCCGAGTTGGAAAAAGCCAAAATGCCTCCGGTTGAACCCGAATTGATAACCCCGATGGAAACAGAAGAATTCACCGAGGAACTAGAAAATAAAAAATATATTAATTTGGGTTCCGACGAGATTTTCGAAGACGATGATGTTGTAAGCGAAACCATGGCTATGATACTAGAAGGTCAAGGGAAATATAAAGAGGCGATAAACGTTTATAAAAAGCTGAAAGAAAAGGAACCGGAAAAAGCTACAATTTTTGAACTTAAAATTGACGAACTGGAACAAAAATTAGCCGGCGGTTAATTTATGCTTTCCACACCTCAAATCTCTTCTGATAGAATTGATCTCGTAAGATTACCAAAATTAAAGAGAGATTTTTACACACAAGACGCTCTAAAGGTAGCAAAAAACTTATTGGGATGTATTTTTGTAAAAGAAGAAGGCCAACACCTTTTGGCGGCAAGAATTACCGAGGTAGAAGCTTATAAGCAAAAAAATGACGAAGCCGCGCATTCCTATCGAGGTAAAACCAAACGGAATAAAGTTATGTTTTACGAGGGAGGTTATCTTTACGTTTATTTTATTTATGGAGTTCACTATTGTGCAAATATCGTTACGGGTAAAAAGGAAGAGGGAGATGCTGTTTTATTGCGTGGAATGGAGCCTCTGCTCGGAATAGAGTCAATGATTAAGAACAGATTCGAAGACAAAGTTGTTTCAAATAAAAGAATAAAAGATTTATTAAAAGGTCCGGGAAATATTTGCAAGGCTTTCGGAATAGATAAAAGTGATGACGGTACCGACTTAACCGGGAACAGAATTTATTTGTTAAAAGGAGATAACGAAATTAATATTAAAACTTCCGAAAGAATAGGAATTACAAAATCGAAAGAATTAAAGTGGCGGTTCTATATTGACTAACAAAAAACTTAACATATTGATTGTAAGAACGGATAGAATAGGCGATGTTGTTCTCTCACTTCCTCTGGCAGCCGAAATTAAAAAGCATTATCCCGACAGTAAAATTTCGTTCTTAGTGAGAGAATATACTTCTGCTTTGCTTGATTCACATCCTTATGTAGACGATGTGATTTTACTCCCAATGAATGAAAATAAAATTGATAAAAAAAAGATAATAAACGAACTGAGAAATAAAAATTTTGATTACGGGATTGTTGTCTATCCAACTTTTGAAATTGCCTGGATTCTTTTTAGAGCAGGAATCAAATACAGAATCGGGACTGGATACAGGCTTTATTCATTTTTATTTAACAAAAAGATTTATGAACATAGAAAAAGTGGACATTTACACGAGCTGGAATACAATCTGAATTTATTGAAATTATTGGGCATAGAACATCAAATTAATAAATCGAATGTCTCTTTTAATATACATGTTGATGATAATAGTAAGAGGAAAGTAGACGATTTCCTTTCGAAAAATCAATATTCCAAAGAATTACCAACGGTAATTGTTCATCCCGGTAGCGGCGGAAGTGCCGTTGATTGGCCGTTTTCGCACTTTAAAGAATTGATTGATCTTTTGGCACAGAGATTGAGTATAAACCTGATAATTACCGGCAGCGAGTCGGAAAAAGAAATGTGTGAAAAACTGATGAACGATAAAACAATAAATACTGCAGGCGAATTTAATTTGAGTGAATTGATTGCTCTGATTGATAATGCAGATGTGTTGATTGCAAATTCAACCGGACCGATTCATATTGCTTCGGGATTGGGAAAACATGTGATAGGCTTTTATCCTAAAATTGAAGAATGCGCTCCCAGAAGATGGGGACCGTATACCCACAAATCGGTTGTCTTTTCTCCGGAAATAGATTGTCATGAATGTACACGTGAACAATGCGAAAGATTAAACTGCATGGCAACTATTCAACCGGATGAAGTTTTTTCGTCCGTCGAAGCAATTATTGCTCAGATAACTTCCGGGAGGAACTAAGATGAATAAATATAAATTTATAATTTTTGTATTGTTGATTTCCACTGTAGCTTTTGCGCAGAAAAAGGAATTCAGGAAATTGGAAAACAAAGCATTCGGCGTGGGAGAAAAACTCACATTCGACGTAAAATATGGTTTCGTAAAAGCAGGTATTGCCGAAATGAGTGTTCCCAGAATGAAAAGAATTTCCGGAAGAGATGCTTATTATATTACTTTCAAAGTAAATTCAGTACCCACATTCGATCCTGTATACAAAGTAAGGGACAGGTATGTAACTTATATGGATAAAGAAGGGTTATTCCCATGGAGATTTGAACAACACATTAGGGAAGGTGGTTATAAAAGGGATTTCTCAGCATTCTTCGATCACAGAAGGGGAAAGGCAAAAACCTCCGAGGGAAGTTACGATATTCCGGAGAATGTGAATGATATAGTTTCGGCATTCTATCTTGCAAGAACATTCGATTATTCCGATATGAAACCGGGTGATAAATTTCATCTGCAAAATTTTTATAAAGACAAAGTTTATCCTTTGGATGTTGTTTATAGAGGTAAAGAAAGGATAACCGTTGCTGCCGGAACATTTGATTGCATAATGGTAGAGCCTTTGATTGTTGAAGGAGGACTCTTCAAAACAGAAGGTAATATTATTATTTGGTTGTCGGACGATGAATTAAAAATACCTGTGAAAGTAAAAACCAAAATAATAATCGGTTCTATTGATGCTGAATTAATTAAGTATGAAGGGCTTGCCGGAGAATTGGTATCGGCTAAAAACTAAAAGTTATCCGGTTTAATTTTTGATGATCGCGATTTCTTAATTTCGCTTCTTTGTTTTTTGGTTTTAAGTCTTTTTTCTTTTGAGGATTTCGTCCTTTTGGTTGGAATCCTCTGTGCCTTTACTTCCGAAGCTTTCTCGAGTAATTTCGTCAGTCTTTTAATGGCATCGATTTTATTCTTTTCCTGTGTTCTGAATCTTCTGGCAGTAATTATTATTTCGCCCTTTGAATTCAACTTTCCTTTTAATTTTTGAATCAATCTTGCTTTCAGCCTTTCGTCAATTGATTCACTTTCTAATAAATTGAACCTGAGTTGAGCGGCTGTGGATACTTTGTTTACATTTTGTCCACCCGGTCCCGATGAGCGGATAAAGTCAAAATGAATTTCTCCCGGATCAATTATGATAGATTTCTTTTCTTTCATAAAAGCTTTCTTAGTTTAACGGGAATACGAACATTTTTAAAATCCGATGCGACTTTCTTTACATACTTTGCCGCTCTATTAGGTTTATTATACTGCAATTCATAAAGGGCTCTTCGCAAAAGCATTCCGGAGATTATGTTTTTAAGCATAGCCGTATACTTGTTGTCAACATCCGGAAACCTTATCTTAAAGTCCGGTAAGGGTGCTTCGTGGTATTCTCCGGTTTTTATTACTTTATACATGAACAAATCCGGTGCCAGTGTATATCCTTCGGGTATTATCAATTCACCCTTTCTGTATTCGTTGTCCACAACTTCAGGAGCGATGTAATAGGGGTGGTTTTGTAAATTTGTTTTGATCAAACCGGTCATTATCTGTCTGTAATAATTTTCCAACAGTCCTGCATTGAATTTTTCATTCCTCTCAAAAGGCTTGAGCGCTTCAAGAAATCCGTTTACTTCTTTGCTTAAACTTCGTAAGAGAAAAGGATAGTTATGTTGAAGTTGATTGTAATACCACGACCTTCTCAATAACTCTTTATCTATAAATACAACATCTTTTCTTTCTTTTTCAACATATTGAAAATAATACGCCGGAGATATGAGATAATCCCATTGATAGCTGAAAACAATTGAATTCTCAGGTAAAGATTTCATTACGCTTTTGGTATAGTCTTCGAAAGTGAATAAGTC
>CAZULK010000044.1:17800-18680 GCA_964621225.1 uncultured Melioribacteraceae bacterium
TCACATATGCAAAAAGGAAATATGAATCTATATCGTTTATATCGTAATTGATTGAGTAAAATATTGCAAAGAAAAAGTTAATTAATGAGAAATAAGCCAATTCTTTATTTCTCTTTATTAATTCGTATATGCCTATTATTGCAAGCAATATACCTGCATAAGTGAATTCATTCGGGAAATTACTTATAAAATAAGCTAATTGTTTCTTTGCAGCATCAATTGATGCGAACAACCATACTTGGTATTGTCTTCCGGTAAAGTGCCGCCAAAAATTTTCGAAGTTTATTGGATTACCCCAATTCAAAATTGGATTTGATGCCGCTCTCAAAGGTAAATAGAGATAAAGAGGAATTAAGATGACCATGAATAGTAAAATCATTTTGGGAATGAATAACCAAGCAGATTTATTGAAACCTTCTTTTTTAAAATAGATGAATGCAATACCAGGTAAAGTAAGTAATGTGGTCATGTGATTTGCAAAGCCCAATGCCAAAATAAAAGCTACTATATACCAATCCCGTTTTTCAACGCTTCTTTTAAAAAATATGATTATCAACTGATATAACAAAAGGGAAAAAACAAATAACTGTAGTGAATAAACTTCGACTGAGCCACTTTGTAACCAAAAAGTTCTGCTGAAAGCAAGAATTAAAATTGCAGATGAAGAAATGATGATCTTTATATCGTTTCTTAAATTGTTTACAGTGCAATTATTAACTATAACGGATGTTGTTTTAATTAAAAAGTAAACGCTCAGTGTAACCCAAATGGCAGCAAGTAAATTTAAAGCCGTAATTACTCTAAAGGGGAATAAAACAAGCACGGCAAGTCTGCCCAATAATGTAAACAGAGGATATCCTGTTGGATGGGCTATTCCCAA
>CAZULK010000045.1:0-18309 GCA_964621225.1 uncultured Melioribacteraceae bacterium
TAAAGGATGCAATATAATAAGACAACCCTAAAGGGGTTGAATGTGAAGCAATGTTATTTGTGTTATTTATAATGTCACCCCTTCGGGGTTTATTCCATGGTTGTTTGCCTTTCCTATCATCATTTCACCCCTTCGGGGTTAACCCTTTAGATATTTGCTCACTTGTGCTTACTCCTCGTTCTTCCTTCCCTTTGGAAGGGAAAAGGATGAAGGGGTGGGCTAATAAAACAAGTGATCTTTTCTCAATTCCCGGGAAGAGTGAAGCAAGAGCAAAGTGCTAGGATGAGGGATATAGTGTATAAGAGTGATTGAATTGAAATAAACCATTGTTGCAATTGTTGCATTCTTAATTAATGGAAATCGTATAAAGGGCAGCGATTAGTTTTAGATTTTCTTATATCTAAATTTGGGTAAAATGCTCCTCTTCTTTATTTTTGAGGGGTAAAATTCGGAGAGATTATGACAACATTGAATGCTTCACCGGTTAAACCGGCAGATGAAAAATCTGTTGAAAAACAAGTTTATTCCATAGTGGAAAGGTATAAGGAGAATATTCCTATAGATAACGACAGGAATAGATTGGCTTTTACTTTGGTTAAATATATTTTAGGCGAAGGTGATGCGCCTGAAATGGCTGTTAAGGTTAACAAATTGACTCTTACCGGAATAACCGAAAAAGAATTAGCCAAAAAACTGGCCAATGACTTAAAATCTGTTGAGAAACCGGAATAATTTAATTTTAAATTTTCTTTATTAAGAAAAAGGATTCGGCATTATTTATGTGTTGAATCCTTTTTTTGTTTAACGATTTCGTATAAAATAATACCTGTACTCACCGACACATTGAGACTTTGTACTTTCCCCAACATTGGTATTTTAACAAGAAAATCACATTTAGATTCAATTGATTTTCTCATCCCTTTCCCTTCGTTGCCCATAATTATAGCAGTGGGCATTTTGTAGTCAATCTCATCATAATATCTTTCCCCGTTTAGGGAAGTACCTACAATCCAAAAGCCTTCAGTCTTCAATAGTTCAATCAAGTCTGTTAGCTTATGAGTTCTACAAATCTTTAGATGATTTACTGCTCCTGCAGAAGTTTTTTCAACAATATCCGAAAAAGGGGCACTTTTATGAACAGTGGAAAATACCGCATCCACTCCGGCTGCATCTGCGGTTCTTAAAATTGCGCCCAAATTATGCGGATCTTGTATTGTGTCTAATAGAAGTACTACCGGATTTTCTTTTTTCTGAAGATGATTTAGAACCTCTTCCAATTCGTAAAATTTTATTCCGGTGGTTGTGGCTATTACACCTTGACTATTAGCTCCCTTTTCCAACTGGGCAAATTTTTGAGAAGATAATCGACTTACTTGAATGCCCCTTTTTTTTGCAGCCACAATAATTGCATCAATTATTTTACCATGTTGGTTGAATGCAATGGCAACCCTTTCGATAGGAACATCGTTGTTTAATGCTTCCAGAACGGGCTTTCTTCCGATTATTCTTTTCAATTTTTTGCTAGTAAATTAAGGTTTGTAATTTCCGAAAGAGGTAGTTCTTTCTGTTCACCGTTTTTCATATCTTTCACAACGCATAAGCCGTTGGAATATTCTTCTCCGCCAATCATTATTACATAATCCGCATTCAAACGGTTGGCTTCCCGCATTTGGGCTTTTACGCTTCTTGAAAGATAATCCAGTTCAACTTTATTTCCTTTTTCTCTTAATTGAAGTGCATAGTTATACGCAACAGATTCCAGTTCTTTATCCAAACGGACTATATAAACATCTACTTTATCTGTATGATCTTCCAACAATCCTTCGTTTTGGCATGCAAGCAGTATCCTTTCCATACCGGCGGCAAAACCAACACCCGGTGTCGAATCTCCCCCGAGTTGTTCAATTAAAAGATCATATCTTCCTCCGCCGCAAAGAGCTGCTTGTGCGCCGACACTGCCGGAAAGAATTTCAAAAGTTGTATTTGTGTAGTAATCCAATCCTCTTACCAATTTGGGGTCGATGATATATTCTATCCCGGCATCTTCAAGAATTTGCTTCACTTCGTTGAAATGGTTTAAACTCTCGTCATCGAGGTGATCTATCAGAAGTGGAGCATCTTTCAGCAACTCCTGATCTCTTTCATCTTTGCTGTCAAAAATTCTTAGTATGTTTTTATCGAATCTTTTCTTACTGTCTTCGGAAAGAGAATTAAAACTTGGTTTTAGAAATTCTCTCAGCTTTTCTTTGTATGCTTCCCTGGAAGAAGGCACACCGAGGGAATTTATTTTAATCTCGAGATTTTTTAGACCTAATTTTTTCAATACTTGATAAGCCAGAATTATCATTTCGGCATCCAGAGCCGGGGACTTACTCCCAATAGCTTCGGCACCAAACTGATGAAATTGGCGGAATCGTCCAGCCTGGGGTCTTTCTTGCCGGAACATAGGGGAAATATAATAGAGTTTATTCAAATTATATTTTTTCCCGAGAGAATGTTCGATGAATGCCCTTACAACCGCCGCCGTCATTTCAGGTTTTAATGTTAAACTTGTTTCGCTTCTATCTAAAAATGTATACATCTCTTTGGAAACTATGTCCGTAGCTTCACCAATACCTCTGGCAAATAGGCGGGTTTCTTCGAATATCGGGGTTCTAATTTCGGAATAATTAAATGAATGCATCACATTGCGGACTAGGGATTCCAGTTTATGCCATTGTCCGATTTCCTCTTTCAGAATATCCTTGGTTCCGGTTATTGCTTTGATCATGAATAAATGTCCTTAAATGGCTTCGTATTTTTTTTCTTGTTCGCAAAAGATATTTAATATTTCCTTTTCGTCTTTTGCACTCTTCAATGCATTTCTGAATTCATCGCTGTTCATCATTCTGGAAATTCTGCTCAGAAACCGGATGTGTGGTGCAACTTGATTTTCTCTTGCGGCAAGCAATACAATTAAATCTACTGGTTGACCGTCGAGGGATTCGAAAGGGATCGGTTCACTGCATCTTCCGAATGCAATTAATACATCTTTTACCCAATTGGTTTTTGCATGAGGAACCGCAAATCCTTTGCCAACGCCGGTGGACATAATTTTTTCCCTATCGAAGACAGCCTTCTTAAACATTTCCAAATCAACTATTCTTTCATCATCTTTGAATAGTTCTATCAATTCATTTATTGCGCCCAGTTTATCTTTGGATTTGATATCCAATACAATTTTTGATTCGTCCAATAATTCACAGATCTTCATTTTTCTTTTCGCTTTTAAATTTTTTATTGAAACGGAAAAATAATGAAGGACATTATATATATCAATTTATTAGTGTTAATTTATTATTAATTAACTAAATTAAATTTATGAAGACGAAAATTTAATAGCATCAAATCAGTAGAAAGGAAGAAATCATAATGAAGAAGTTGATTTTATTAGGATTTATACTGTTCATTGTTGGTTGCAAGCAGGATGAAAATATTTTTAAGTTCGAAAAAGAGTTGAAATTAAAAGGCACACCGGATCAACTGTTCGAACTTATTACCGGAGATATTAGTGAATGGTGGGATCATTCTTTTTCTGAAAAACCGGATAGCCTTTATATCGAGCAATTTGCAGGAGGGGGATTTTACGAAATATTTAATGACGGAAAATCGAGTGTAAAACACGCAGAAGTAATATATTCTGATCCCGGAAAATATTTCCGGTTTACAGGTCCGCTTGGTTTATCCGGCAAAGCCGTCCAAATGGTTCACACATACGAATTTATTCCGGTTGGGACGGATTCAACCATAATTCATCTTGAAGTTCATGCTACGGGAGAAATTGATGAAGAAATGATCAAAATTGTTTCTTCCGTGTGGGATCATTTTCTGTTCGAAAGATTTAAGCCTTACGCCGAGAAAAAGTTAAAATAATTATGTATATAATAACTGAAGTTATTACATGGATAATTAAGTATTTTCGAAGCACTGATTTGGCATTCTAATCGCCAATGGATTTTAGCATGATTTTTGCAAAAGTAGAGTGAATTTAGAGGAGAAAAGATGTACCGTTTTTTAATATTATTTTTATTTGCCGGCGGATTATTTGCTCAGAATTGGCAATTGGTTTGGTCGGATGAATTCGATAGCACTTCAATCGATTTTTCAAATTGGACCAGGGAAACCGGAGGACACGGTTGGGGTAATGGTGAATTGCAATATTACACCGATCGTGATGTGAATTCATATATCGAAAACGGGCATCTTGTGATTAAAGCAATGAAAGAAAGTTTTGGGGGCAATCAATACACTTCCGCAAGATTAAAGACTCAAGGGAAAAGATTTTTCAAATACGGAAAAATAGAAGCAAGCATTAAATTGCCCTACGGAAAAGGGATTTGGCCCGCATTCTGGATGCTGGGGGAAAATTTTTCTACAGTTGGATGGCCGGCTTGCGGTGAAATTGATATTATGGAATTAGTTGGCGGTGGAGACGGAGACAGAACGGTACACGGTACCGCACATTGGGATGATAACGGACATGCACAGTGGGGAGGAAGTTACTCCTTGTTATCCGGTAAATTTGCAGATGCTTATCATAAATTCACAATCGTTTGGGACCCCGAAAAAATAGTTTGGTATGTGGATAATTTGCAATATCATTCGATAGATATCACTCCGTCCAGCCTGTCGGAATTCCACAACGATTTTTTCATTATTTTGAATGTTGCAGTTGGCGGAACATGGCCTGGGTATCCCGATGCTTCTACTGTTTTCCCTCAAACTATGGAAGTTGATTATGTTAGGGTTTATGAAAATGTAGTTTCTGTTCCGCAGGTTACGTTAAATTACCCTTCTAACGTAAATTTTGAGGCGGGTGCAAATATTCCATTTACTGCCGATGTAACCATTGAAAGCGGCAACATCAGAAGAGTGGATTTTTACCAAGGCAACGGACTAATCGGATCGACAGATGTTTTCCCTTATGAAATTATGTGGAGAAATATTGAAGCGGGATGTTATTCAGTTTCCGCTAAAGCAATTTCCGATGCAGGTTTCGAAGGTTCGTCGGAAGTGGTGAATGTTACGGTAGGCTCAGGCTGCCCCCAAGCTCCATACTTGGGATATCTCCATTCAGTCCCGGGTAAAATTGAAGCTGAGGATTATGACCTTGGTGGAAGTAACGAAGCTTTTTCCGATTCCGATGCAGGAAATACCGGTGGGCAATATAGAAATGAAGATGTGGATATTGAAGTTTGCAGCGACAACGGCGGGGGATATGATGTCGGTTGGATAAGCTCCGGCGAATGGATGGAATATTCGGTTGATGTAAAGAAATCTTCGAATTACGATTTTCAATTCCGCGTTGCTTCCACATTCACGATGGGTAAAATCAATGTTTATGTGGATGATCAGTTAGTTGCGTCGAATATTCAAGTTTCCTCTACAGGGGATTGGCAGAATTGGGATGATATATTCGCCGAAAATATTCCACTTACAGAGGGAAGACATACGGTAAAATTGGAATTTGCGGCGGGATTATTCAATTTAAATTATTTCAGAATTTATGAATCGGGAACATCTCCTTCCATCACTTTAATTTCTCCGAATGGTGGCGAAACTTACGGAAGTAATAGTGTGCAGGAAATAATCTGGGAGGCTGACAGAGTTGATAATGTGAAAATTGGTCTCTCTACAAATGGCGGAACAAGTTGGTCTTTTGTTTCGCAAGGAACTCAAGCTAAATTAAAAAGCCACAGATGGATTGTACCCGAAGCAAATTCGGATAATTGCATGATTATGATTTTGGATGCTCAAAACCTAAGTATATCCGATGTAAATGACGCTCCTTTTTCGATTACAACTTCAGTATCGGTAAAAGAGGATGATAATTTACTGAATGAATTTAAACTTGAGCAAAATTTCCCGAATCCGTTTAATCCAACTACGGTAATTCGATATTCATTGCCTGATGAGAAAACTTCATCGGAGAATAGTGCACTAAACGTAAGTCTGGTTGTTTATGATCTGTTTGGAAGGGAAGTTGCAGTGTTGGTAAAAGGAAAACAATCTTCCGGTATTCACGAAGTGCGATTTAATGGCGAAGGGCTCGCAAGCGGAATTTATGTATATAAACTTAGCTATAACGGAAAAACGCTAAGCAAAAAGATGTTGTTGCTAAAGTAGTTTTGCTAACTGTTTTCAGCGTTATGAATTGTATTTTTGAATCTTTTATATTCTTGAAGATTTAATAGCAATATTGTTCCCAACAGCAAAATCACTGATAAAGAAAATATTTCCGTTGATGGTGTTTTGACGAAACTAACAGTCTCGGTAATCATCCCACTCCAATCTACAGAATTTAAAACCGGATTCAATTTTTCGCTAATGCTGTTGGTTGCCGAAGACTGAAAATTGAGAAATGGTATAAGTGCAAGAATAATAGTAATAGTTGAAATAATTATTACAAAGAAAAATTTATTACCTTTTGTGCTGAATTCGATTTCGGTGAACTCCAATTTATTCATAACCCGTTGGGAAAAATCAGCCGGGGCATTTACCGGATTCATTTTCTTGAGTGCGTCTTCAAGCTTCATTTGAATTTCCGCTTGGTGAGCAAATTCGGGATCATTTTCCAGAAGATTCTCCAATCTAACTAAATCTTCTTCCTTCAATTCTCCGTCAAGATACTTATTCAATAATATTTCGTGTTCTTCTTTCATAATAATTCCTCTACTAAATCTTCTTTCAATGCTATTTCTCTAAGCATTTTTCTGGCTCTGTGAAGTGTCACTTTTACATTGGAAATTGAAGTATCGAAAAGTTCTCCAATTTCCTTCAAACTCATATTGTCTTGATAGAATAAAATTAATACGAGCGAATATTTTACCGGAAGTTTATTGAGCAATTTGTATAGAATATTGTTCCCGTTTTCATCTCCTGTTTGATTTGAGGTAATCAGATAATCAAGATCGTCTATGGAAGTTGTCGCTCTTTCGTTTCTCTTTCTTTTACTATTTACAAATGTTAGTGCCGAATTGTAAACAATTTTATAAAACCATGTTGAAAATTTTGATTCACCTCTAAACTTTGGTAAAGACTTATATGCTTTAATGAATGAATCTTGCAAAATTTCCTCTGCATCCATTTGATTGCGCACAATTCCCATCAAAAGAGTATATGCCTTGTCCTTATACCGTTCAACAAGAAGAGCAAAATCATTTTCATGACCTTTCAACACAGAGTCGATTATTTCTTTATCCGGTATCTTCTTCATATTTATTATGACTAATAAATCCCTACGAAGTTACAAAAAAAATAACTAAATGAGTGTAACCTTCGGAATAAATTGGAGTCAAAAGATAAAACAACAAACATGAGGTAAAAATGGTAGCAGAAATATTTATTCCGATAGTGCTCTTTCTTGTAGTGGGAGCAGTTTTAATTACTTATATTTTCTTCCGTTCCAAAGAAAGACAAATGATAATCGAAAAAGGATTGGATGCCGAGCAAATTCAGGAATTGTTTAAGAGGCGGGAATATCCATATTTGATGATGCAAATAGGAATTATTGCAATCGGTTTGGGAGTTGGAATCGGATTGGGAATGATAATCAATGAAGATTATATGGGATTCTTCATATTAACTTTCTTGGGTATAGCTGCCGTGCTGGCATCCCTCATCACAAAAAAATTACAAGCTCAAAATGAGAGCTAATTATTATTGATTAAATGAAAATAAAAAAGGCTGCTTGTGGGCAGCCTTTTTTTAATTTATACTATTCCTTTTTCTTCCAAATAATGTTGAGCGTCCAGCGCTGCCATACATCCAGTTCCGGCAGCTGTAATAGCCTGGCGGTATTTTTTATCCGCAACATCACCTGCAGCAAAAACACCTTCCACATTCGTTTTTGTTGAACCGGGTTGAACTATTAAGTAACCGGTTTCATCCATTTCTAGCATTCCTTTGAAAATATCGGTGTTAGGCTTATGACCAATTGCCATAAAAATACCGTCCACTTTAATTTCTGTGGTTGAACCGTCTTTTGTGCTTTCCAAAATAGCACCGGTTACTTTTTTGTTGCCCATTACTTCTTCGCCTAAAATTTCTTTGATTACATAACTTTTCATCAAAGTAACTTTGGGATTATTCAGAACTCTTTCGGTCATAATTTTTGATGCACGGAATTCATCCCTTCTGTGAACAAGAATTACTTCGGAAGCAAATTTAGTAAGATAATTCGCTTCTTCCATTGCGGTATCCCCGCCGCCAACTACAATTACTTTTTGATCTTTAAAGAAAAATCCGTCGCATGTTGCGCAAGCCGAAACACCGTAGCCTTTGTAGACCTCTTCGCTGGGAATACCAAGCCATTTTGCACTTGCGCCCGTTGCAATAATAACCGCATCGGCTGTGTGTGTTTCATTCTCTACAATCAGCTTGTATGGTTTGGTTGAAAAGTCAACTTGGTCAACTGTTTTAAACATGCAGTTAGCCCCGAATTTGGTGGCTTGCTTTCTCATTATGTCCATCAATTCCGGACCCGAAATTCCATTCTCGAATCCTGGATAATTTTCAACTTCGGTTGTAATTGTTAATTGTCCGCCCGGTTGCATTCCTTCGAAAACAACCGGATTCAGATTTGCTCTTGCTGCATAAAGTGCCGCCGTTAATCCGGCCGGCCCTGAGCCTATAATCGCAATATTATGATGATTTTCTGCCATCTTTTTCTCCGTAATTTTATTTTTCAATTTAACTTTTAAACATAATAAATAATTATTTCAATTCTTTCCATATAAGATAGATTCTGTCGTATTTAGATTCGTCCCGAATAAAAATGAGCCTGTTTGTCTCGATATGCGCCAGAATTACTTCATTTCCCGATGTAATTTAAATTTCTTTTTATTCCCTTTAATCTTGCCCGTTTAATTGGACTTGTAGCAAATTTCCTGTTGAATTTGGAATTGCTCAAACCCTCAATTTCTTCCAAGTTAAGTTTTGTGTTCGGCGTATCGAAAAAATCTTCAACTCTGCTTGGTTGGGAAAATTTTTCATTCCAAGGACAAACATCTTGGCAAACATCGCAACCGAAAGCCCAATTCCCAAAATTATCCTTTAATTTTTCCGGAATATCACCTTTGTTTTCAATTGTTAGGTAAGAGATGCATTTATTTGAATCGATCACAAAGTCCTCGACAATTGCGCCGGTTGGACAGCTATCAATACAAGCGGTGCAAGTTCCGCAATGATCAGTCTTAATTTCCGAATAATCGAATTCCTTATTACAGATAAGGTTTGCAATAAAAAACCAACTGCCGAATTCTCTATTTATTATATTTGAATGCTTTCCCATCCAGCCCAATCCCGAGCGAACCGCCCACGCTTTGTCCATCACCGGACCTGTATCAACATAAGCCTTCGCTTCGAAATCCTCATCTTTGCTCTTTAATTCAACGATGATTTCTTCCAATTTTTCCCAAATTATAAGATGATAATCTTTCCCCCAAGCGTAACGGGAAACTTTACCTTCTCCGTCTTTTATCTCTGGGTTAAAGTCCAAGTAATAGTTCATTCCCAAAGAGATAACTGATTTTGCACCGGGTAAAATCAGAGATACGTCCTCCCGCTTTTCTACATTCCGGCTCATGTATTCCATACCTGCATGGAAACCTTCAGCCAGCCATTTATTCAATTTTTGTACTTCTTTTGTGAGCTTATCTGCTTTCGAAAATCCTACAAGGTCGAATCCTTTTTCTTTGGCAATATGTATGACCTCGTCATTGGAGATTGCCATGATTACCAGTTCAATTCTTTCTTATAGACTTTTACGAAAACGTCATCACCGCGAACTTCGGTTTTATAACAGTCGATCCCTCTTCTGCCGCCGTCCATTGTTCCGTCGGTAAGATTAAATTCCCAACCATGCAGAGGACACACGACCTTTCCTTTTTCAATGAATCCTTCGTGCATCATAGCAGTTTTTTGGTGGGGACATATATTACTGATGGCATAAACATTTCCATCAACTTTAAAAAGCGCAATTTCAACGTCATCAATTATAAATCTTTTGCCTGTTGCTTCTTTTAATTCGTCCGTTTTGCATACTTTTACAAATTCATCCGCATTGTCATTTTCAATGCGGTTTAAGTTATTGTCGTACAATTTCTTTTTCCTTTCCATATTATAAATCTACTTTTTCTTTCAACTTGAATCCTTTATCGGTTTTTTCGACCGTACCTGCAATGCAATAAGGGTCGTGTTCAAAAAATAATATCCAATTCTCGTCTACGGCTTTGGGGAGAATTTCCTTTTTTTCTTTTACAGTAATTAACGGCTGTAAATCGTATCCCATTACATAAGGAACCGGAATATGTGACGATGTCGGTAAAAGATCTCCGCAATATAAAAGTGTGTTGGAAGAGTCGGAAATTTTTATCATCTGTTGCGAAAATGTATGCCCATTAATTATTACCGCTTCAATTTCATCATCAAATTGTTTTTCATTCGTTAGTTCAAGAACTCCTTCTTCTCTCAAAGGTTCGAAACGGTTTTTGATAAAACTTCCTCTGTCTCTGTCGGAGGGATTTATTGCCCATTCGTAGTGTTCTTTTTGAACGATATATTTTGCATTCGGAAATGCAGGCACCCACTTGCCGCCTTCAAATTTAGTGGAACCTCCGGTATGATCGAAATGGAGATGAGTTAACAAAACTTCATCAATCTGATCCGGTGTGATTCCGTTTTCAGTAAGCGAATTTTCCAAATTTGTAGTCTGATTTTGAAGATCATAAATTTTGTAAAATTTCTCATCCCAATAACTACCGACACCTGTATCAATCAATATATTTTTATCGTTCGATTTAAGCAATAAACATCTGGCCCCGAGTTTTATCCGGTTTTTTTCGTCCGCGGGATTTGTCCTTTCCCACAATGGTTTTGGGATTATCCCGAACATTGCACCTCCGTCCAAACCGAAAGTGCCCGTCTCCAACGGAATTAAATCATATTTTCCTATTTTCATTTCTACCCATAAAATTATAATCTAAAAAATAAAGATAATAAATCGGATTAAAATAAATGTAGCAAAGGATAGACGATTGCGGAATTGCTAATGATTTGATTCTTTATAAAACGAAAGAATACTATTTCCGAATGTATTATATTTGGCTTTTCAATTATTTAATTTTCGGGATTCATGCAAGAGCCAAAAGTAACACTGGAATTAGCCCTGGAACACGGGCTTACAAAAGAAGAATTTGAAAAGATTTGTGAAATACTGGGGAGAACTCCGAACTATTCCGAATTGGGAATTTTTTCGGTAATGTGGAGTGAACACTGCAGTTATAAAAATTCTATAGCTCAACTGAAAACATTACCCCGCGAAGGAGGCAGATTATTAGTTGGTGCGGGTGAAGAAAATGCAGGATTAATTGATATTGGCGATGGGTTGGCAATTGCCTTTAAAATCGAAAGTCATAATCATCCTTCTGCGGTTGAACCTTATCAAGGTGCAGCAACAGGTGTTGGCGGAATTTTGAGGGATATTTTTACCATGGGAGCCCGCCCAATTGCAGCGTTGAATTCACTCCGGTTTGGCTCATTGGAAGATTCCCGTACAAGATATTTATTCGAAGGCGTTGTTAAAGGCATTGCCGATTACGGAAACTGTTTCGGAGTGCCAACCGTAGCGGGGGAAGTCTATTTTGATAAATCTTATCAAGGCAATCCTCTTGTAAATGCAATGGCTGTAGGAATTGTAAAGCACGATAAAACCGCCAGTGCAATTGCCAAGGGCAAAGGAAGAAAAGTGATGATAGTCGGTTCTGCAACCGGAAGGGACGGAATACATGGTGCTACCTTTGCCAGCGAAGAAATATCAGAAAAATCTGAAGCTAAAAGACCTTCGGTTCAGGTTGGCGATCCTTTCACGGAAAAATTACTTCTCGAAGCTACTTTGGAAATAATTAAAGAAGATTTGATTATTGGTATTCAAGATATGGGTGCCGCGGGAATCAGTTGTTCTTCGAGTGAAATGAGTGCCAAAGGCGAAGCCGGAATGCGGATCGATTTGGACAAAGTGCCTCTCCGTGAAGATGACATGACTGCATACGAAATTATGCTCTCCGAATCCCAAGAAAGAATGCTGCTTGTTGCAAAGGAAGGTTGCGAAGAAAGAATTATGGAGATTTTCGACAAGTGGGATTTGAATTGCGAAATTATTGGAGAAGTAACCGATACCGGCAGAATCGAAATATACAGAAACGGTGAATTGAAAGCCGACGTTCCGGCATTCGACTTGGTTTTAGGCGGAGGAGCTCCGGTTTACATCAGAGATCAGAAAAAACCCGGTTATATTGAGGAAAAACATTCCTTCGATTTGAATAATATTGCCGAACCCGAAAATATTGAAGATGCTTTCAAAAAAGTTTTTTCTTCAACCAATATTGCTTCAAAAAAATGGGTTTACCGTCAGTATGATTCAATGGTGAGAACAAATACAATCGTCGGCCCCGGATCGGATGCTGCGGTTGTATATATTAAGGATACTAACAAAGCCATTGCAATGAAAACCGATTGTAACGGTAGGTATGTTTACTTAAACCCAAAGAAAGGCGCTATGATTGCCGTTGCCGAATCCGCAAGGAATGTAGTTTGCAGTGGCGGGGTTCCATTGGGTATTACCAATTGTTTGAATTTTGGCAATCCGTACAAACCGGAAGTTTATTGGCAGTTTGCTCAAGCAATTGAAGGAATGGGAGAGGCATGTAGAGTTTTTGATACTCCAGTTACCGGTGGAAATGTAAGTTTTTACAATGAAAGTCCTGATACGGCTGTATATCCCACGCCCGTAATCGGGATGGTCGGTTTGGTTGAGGATTTGGATCATGTTACAACTGCCCAATTCAAAAACCAAGGAGATTTGATTTACGTAATTGGCGAGGATAAATTAGAAATAGGCGGAAGTGAATATTTAAGCGTTGTTCACAATTTGGTTGAAGGTGACGCGCCGGATATTGACTTGGACAAAGAGAAAAAATTACAAGACGCAGTCTTGGGTCTAATTCAAAATAAATTAATTAATTCTGCCCACGACATATCCGACGGCGGTTTGGCTGTTGCTCTTGCAGAATGCACTATAATTGACGAAGAGAATCCCGTCGGTGCCAAAGTAAAACTGAATATTGAAGGCAGAGCGGATTTGCCGCTTTTCTCTGAATCCCAATCCAGAGTTATAGTCTCTGTTTCGCCGGAGAAAAAAGCTGATTTTGAAAACTATCTCAATCAATCAAATATTGCTCTCGAGCAAATTGGAACAACCGGTGGAGAAGAGCTTAAAATAAATGATTTGATTTGCTTAACTACAAGTGAATTAAAAACATTATATTATAATTCAATTCCGGATAGAATGGCTCATGCGATTTAAAATATTCAGATTCCTCGGCGGTTATTTTTCTATCAGAAATATTCGCCGGGTTCTACAATTCATGGATCATTATTTTGTAGGACTGTTTCGTCGCTTGGACGAACATCACCTGTTTTTAGGTGCTGCCGGAATTGCATTCTCTCTGCTAATATCGATTATTCCCATTATTCTTTTAACGTTTTCCATTTTAGGACATATCATTTCCCCGGATAGTGTTGAGCAACAAATTACAACATTGATAAATACTATTATTCCTTATCCCGAACCTGCAGCTTATACAAAAGAATTTATTATGAAAAGAATTCCGGGTGTGATTCAATACAAAACATTAACTGCCTATTTGGGATCATTCGGATTGTTGTTCACTGCAACTTGGTTATTCTCTAGTATCAGAACTGTATTGAACAGAATTTACGGAGTGACAAAACATAAAAGTGCATGGATAGGACTTCTCCGGGATTTCGGAATGGTTTTGTTGCTGATATTTTTAGTATTGATTTCAAACTTTATTCTTCCCGTTTTAAATTTTTTGATAGGATTGGCGGATCAAATAGAATTTTTAACGGCATTCAGATTAAGTGAATTTCAGGATGTAATTCTTTCTGTCATTTCGGTATTGATAGTCTTCTTTCTCTTTTTTGTATTTTATTATTTAATACCATATGAAAACTTAGGGAAAAAAGTAACCTTGCTCGGGGCAATATGGGCTACGGTGCTATGGAAAATTGCGGCTGTTTTATTCGGTTATTATGTAAATCATTTCCTTAAGTTTAGCAAAATGTACGGCGCCTTCATTCTTATAGCAGTGGTGGCATTTTGGTTGTTCTATTCATCAATACTTTTCGTGATTGGAGCGGAAATAGGACAACTATACAGGGAACGTAATGAGTTTCGTAATGTTGAAAGTAAAAGTAAAGGATAGATTATGAATGTGAAGCATATTGTTGTTTTCTTATTGGCTGTTGTTTTTATTGCTGCATGCGGGAAAAAAGAACATGTATCCAAAGCGTTAAAGAAAAAGGAATTCGATTATAAATATTTGCAGCAGGAAGAAAAGGAAGATATTAAAGCCAAAAAATTCCATGTTAAAAGAAGGGAAACAATAAGTTACTTTTACGATAAGTATGGTAAGAAAGACAAAAGAGGTTATTTGGTTGAGTCCAAAAATTATGATGAGAAGGGCAATTTGATTGAACATGCTTTTTATACTGCGAGAGGAGTGGCAGACAGAAAACATGTTTATGAATATGATGAAAATAATAATTTGATTACCGAATCTTCTTACGATATTTGGAACAAGTTGAGATTCCAACGATTGGCCAAATACGACAAATTTGGAAATATGATCTCGGCAAAGGAATTTGACGAAAAGATTAATGATTACGATTTGGTTCTTTTTGAATACGATGAAGATGGGAATTTATTAAGTAGAACCAAGTATTCGCCTGATGATGAAATCTTAGAGAAGACAGTAAATAAATATGATTCTTTAGGACATAAATTAGAAGCTATCGATTTTGTAGGCGAAGAAAGGATAAAACAAAGCAGCAAGTTTAAGTATGATTCGTTAGGACTGCCTGTAATTGAGCAACTGGATATTCCCGGGACATTACCCAAATATCGTTATTATAAATATGATCAAGCCGGACATATGATTGAAGAAAGGATGAAGCATTACATCAAAAAGTATGCTTTCAATGATGATCACGATCTTTTAATGGACGAGTTGTTTGACGGTGAAGGAAATCTTCAAACTCGTTTCCAATATTTTTATGACGAAAGAGGTTTGCTGAAAGAAAAGATACGATACGATTCTTTTGGAAATCCGGCAATTTATGTAAGTTATAAATACGAATTTTATAACAATACAAAATAAAATTGAATAATATATCAAACGAAGAGCCCGGATTTGTTTACGCCGGCTTTTGGAAAAGATTTGCCGCTTTGTTGCTGGATTCAATCTTTTTAACTCTTTTTATGCCGGTATGGTTCATCCCTTATGTCCTGTTGTTTTTCCCAATGCAAATTTTGGAAAACAACAGTCAGGGCTACGAATTTGTATCCCAGAATCTCAATAATCAATTCAATGACCCTTTACTCGTTGTAAAAATGACCTACTTTATTTCCGGATTATATTTTATAAATATTCTTATCGGATGGATTTACTCCACTGTAATGGAATCGATGCCCAAACAAGGAACATTGGGGAAATTGATTGTGGGGATAAAAGTAACCGATAAATTAGGAAGAAGAATATCCTTTGCGAGGGCAACCGGAAGATATTTTGCCAAATTTTTCTCTGCAGCATTTTTAATGATTGGTTACATCATGGCTGCGTTCACTGCAAAGAAACAAGCCTTCCACGATATTGTTGCCGAAACTTTAATTCTTGATTCAACCAGCCGGATTTTCAGTGATAAGATTAATCACGATACTCGATTTTAATATGAATATTTTATATTTTTGATAAAAACGGAATTGGCAATGAAAGTTAAAAACATCATACTGGTATTTATTTTAGTTCTTATTTCATCTGCTTGCAGACAGGGTGAAAATGACCTGCTGGATAACAATGCCATAAGATATGCAATTTTATTGGAAGTATCGCAGCCCAAAGCTCAGGATATTTATCATCCGGGGGATGTAGTTCCGATAAAATGGCGGGTTCTTTCGGAAATGAAGAATGTATCTCTGCAATTATATAAGAAAACTGAAATGATTACCATCATTGCTCCTCCGATGAGGAATACAGGATCATTCGAATGGACGATTCCTGCAGATATCAATCAATCTCATCATTATAAAATTCGTGTCACTAATCCGGAGAATCCGGATCAACATAATTATAGTGAAGTATTTTATATATTGAAGGATTAAAAATGAGAAGAGTAAATCTTATCATTCTATTGATGACTTTTATTTCCTTCCCGCTCCAAGGACAGGATGCGAAATTGGATTCACTCAGGAAAGAATTGCATGATTTGAAGATACACTTATTAAAAATAGAATCCGAATTGAATAAGCTAAGTAGAGAAAGAGAAATTCCGGAAGCAGAAAAGATAAAACTATTTCCTTACAGGTCGTTGAAGAATTGGAGAAGGTTGGAAATTGGGATGAAGCAATCGAAAGTTAAGGAAATATTGGGCGAACCTACCAGAATAACTGCCGGTAAATATAGTACAATTTGGTGGTATGAATGGATGGATAAAAGATATAGAATAGGTCATGCCTCGTTCGATAATGCGAAAAAACTTGTACTTTGGGTGGAACCTTAAATTATGATAAAAGAAAAAAGAAACGGAGCGGGATACTACATATTCTTCGGTTTGTCATCGGTCTCTTTCATACTTGCCTTAATTTCCCTTTGGCAGGGGATAGTATCTTTAAAACATTTTGAAGGTGAATTCTCCGATTTGCAGGAAATGATACATTCTTTTTTTACATTCCAGAATGAGGGACTGATCTTTTTGTCAGCGGCATTTTTTCTGTTTATAGTAGCACTACAATTTTCTGTTTATGCACTTCTGTTAAAAAAATAGGATTAATATGAAATTACTGATTTGGTACACAGATCTGTTTGCATTTAAAACAAGTCGCAAAGGATTGGAGAGTGTAGAAGATAAAGAGATTCATGAAAGTTACAACGATTGCATAGTTGCATTTATACAATTGGAAGAGAAAGACGAAGAAAATTTAAAATCTGTAGAAACAAAAATGTTAAAACAGATTAAATGGGCAGCAAAGAAAAACAATACGCAAAGTATAATTCTTCATTCTTTTGCTCATTTATCGGAGTCAAAAGCAGCACCGGAGAATGTGGAAGTTTTATTCAATTCTGCAGAAGAGAGGTTAAGAAATTCGGGATATGAAGTTCATCAAACTCCATTCGGTTATTTTCTGGATTTGGAAATGAAAGCTCCCGGGTTTCCGCTTGCACGATTATTCAAAGAATTTTAATAATAATTAGGTTCTTACTTAATATTTGTCTATATTTGTTTTGTAAGGCAGTAGAATAAAGATGTAGAAGTAGTTGTAGAAGTAGATTTACCCTCCTTTTCACTCCTTGACATTAAAGCTTTCTGTCACATTTATAACAAAATATTTATAAGGAGCACTCATATGTCAGAGCGCAAAAATGGAACCGTTAAATGGTTCAACAGCACAAAAGGTTACGGATTTATAACTCAGGAGTCCGGAGAAGATGTATTCGTTCATTTCCAAGCTATTATCAGCGATGGATACAAATCTTTGGAAGAAGGACAGGAAGTTGAATTTTCTGTAGTAGAAGGTCAAAAAGGCCTACAAGCGAGTGACGTTAGAGCAGTCTAACTTAAAACTTGAAAAAGAAACTCTATTAAAATAGAGCAAAAGCCCTCTTAACCGAGGGCTTTTTTAGTTTAAAATTCTTTGAAGACGTAATTAAATATTAAGAATCTGAATTCTTTCACTTTTTTATGGATACTTCCCATATTCCATCTTGACTCGCTCAGCAGGGCCTTCCACAATTCCATTATTCCATCTCTTGTCCGCCTCTGGCGGATTTCAACATTTGTCCGTCTCCAGCGGATTCCACTCTTTATTCCGGATATTTCTGCATGGGTGATCTACGCGTATTTATAAATTCTAAATCACGAATTATATCACCCCTTCGGGGTTTATTTCGTTGCCGTTTGCGATTCCTACAATAATTTCACCCCTTCGGGGTTCATGTTTAAATTTATTGCTCAATTGTGTTTGTGTCTCGTCCTTCCTTCCCTTTGAAAGGGGAAGGAAGGAAAGTGGATGGATGGGGTTGATTAACCCAAACAAAAATATTCCGGTATTTTCCCCATTCAATTTGGGCTAAAGCCCATTTTTAATTCGTTATTCTTAATTAAACCGTCAGCTAAAGCATGACGGTAATAATG
>CAZULK010000046.1:0-6230 GCA_964621225.1 uncultured Melioribacteraceae bacterium
ACCAAAGTTACTCCTGAGCGAACAGCTTTATTTCTGTCGTTTCCTGCCAATATTAAAATATTCTTATCTTCTTCAGATAAAATCAAATCGACCGGATTATCCTGATTATCTCTCTCGGTAATATATGAAGCGGAAATGGATAAGCGGTTTTTAATGATTTCCGTTTTATTATTGAATGCAAAAAAACTTCGTTGATATCTTCTATCCGTATATTCAAAATCAACTGTAATTCTGCTTGCCGAAGTTATCAACACTTTCGGGGTAAAGTATAATTCCGCATTGGCGTATTCAATTACATAATCATTATTCTCCCCTCTTTTCATCAGAACTCCGTCAACGTAAACTTTCTCGCTCCCGGCAATTACAATAATATCTTTTTCATTATTCGCTCCGGTCAATCTGTAAGGACCTTGTACTCCATCCTTGCCCGAGAGTAATTGAGAATTAAACTTTCCTCTTGCCGAAGCGAATGCAACTTGTGATTCTCCCGTTGAATAATTTACTTTCCCCTTTAGACCTTGCAGTTTTCTGTTCAATTTACCGAATTCACCCACATCCGAATTTAATTCATAATCTCCGAAGACTCCTTCTGCATTCGGGTGAATTATTTGGATAAATACTTTATCGAGTTCTTCCAATCTTTCCGTATTTCCTTCCGGTTGAATCGGGGTGTTTTCGTCGGTTAACGCAGCAACAATTTTTATATCCTCAGACAATTGACCGGACATTTGTAATCTTAAACCACTCGTTAAAGTCATATCCCGGTTCGTGCCTAAGTTGAATCCTCTCACTATTGTACCGCTTTTTTTCAAATTACTGCCGAATAAATCTTTGCCGGAATATAACTGTCTTACTTCCCTTACCGTCCGTATCGAATCAAACATATTTCCGAATTCCGCCGTAATTCTTTCTCGCCTAAAATATTCCCTCTTTATGTTCAATAAAATTGTTTTGTATTTAACTACCAGAGTATCACCACTTCTAAAACTATCAGACTTCAAAATTTTTAGACTCGCAGATTTATAATCCAAACGGTAATAGTCGGGTGGTATTTTTACCGAATTACAATACACAAATTCACTATGAGGAATGATAACAGGTGCAGATAATCTGAAGGAGTCAACCACTCCGACATAAAATGTATCCGTCACCGATATCCGGAAATCGCTGCTTTGTGCGTAAAGCAGCGAAGTGAGGAATGATAGCAATATTGTTATTTTAATTATTCTCGTCAATAAAATCAGATGATAATTGAATTATTAAATGTATATTCAAACATTATCTTATTCAAGGCAAAAAATAAAATATACAATTATACGATTATTTAATACTAATTTTAATATATTTGCAATTATCCAAGTCAAATGAGTTAGATGAAGCTCGATATTAAAAATAAAACGGACTATCTATTAGTTGGAATTTCCGGTAAATTCAATCTCCGGGAAATGCAATCATTTTTTAATGAAATCAAATCTCAATTGGTAGGACAAAAACTTAATAAAATACTGGCTGATATCTCCGGAATGGATATGTCGGAAATGAGTGATTTCGAAAGGTTTGCAATCAGCGAAGGATTAACAAAAGCTTTTGATATAAATTATAAATTCGCCGTCGTTATGAAAAAGGAGATGTATCACGGATTCGGAGAAAACGTTATCTTGAATCGTGGTGTAAATATGAAGATATTCTTCTCAATTGACGAAGCAAAAGAGTGGATTTAGAATCATTCATACCTTAGAGCTTCAATCGGATCGAGATTGGAAGCTTTTACTGCAGGATAAACCCCAAACAGAACACCTACAAACGTAGTAACCGAGAGTCCGATCACTATCCAATCAATTGGAAGCACCAAAGAAACTTTCATCAAAACGGCAACAATGTTGCCTCCAATTACCCCCAGCACAATTCCGATCAATCCGCCGAATTGACTTAATACTACGGCTTCTGTAACGAACTGCCAACGGATAACAGATTTTTTTGCTCCTATTGCTTTACGAATACCGATTTCTCTAGTTCTTTCAGTAACGCTTACTAACATTATATTCATTATTCCGATTCCGGCAGCAACTAAAGCAATAAATGCAATCACACCGGCGCCAAGCTTAAAGTATTTGGTGAGATCATTAAATTGTCCGATCAATTGATCATAAGTAATGATTTCAAAATCATTCTCTTTTCCCGGAGGCACTTTTCTAATTGCCCTCAATGCACCAATAACCTCTTCCATTGTAGCATCGAATAGTTCACTGCTCGGGGCTTGAACCGAAATCTCGGCACTTCTTCTTTTTCCATATTTTTTAACGTAAACTTCAAGAGGAATAACAACAAAATTATCCTGACTTTGTCCGAAAGTAGTCCCTTGTTTTTTGACTACACCGATTACCTCCAGAAGCAAATCCCCAATCTGTATTCTTTGTCCAATCGGATCAATTTTAGCAAACAGTTTCTTTTTAATATCCTGTCCTATGATGCATACATTTTTCCCTATGCTCATATCGCTCCTGGAAAAATTCCTTCCCTCAACAATTTCAATATTATTAACCAATAATTGGTCATAATTAAAGCCTGCTAAATTTACATCCGGATTAGTCTCTTCTCCATTGAATTTAACCACTTGAGATGAACGATTATAACTAACTCCCACAGCAACGGGAAGAGTAGTTAACTCCTTCAATTTTTTAGCTTGTTCAATCGTTAAGTCTTTTCTTTTTCTGTATTTTCTCCAACTTCCCGGTCCCCCCATTCTAATTGCAGGCATTTTTTGAATATAAAAATTATTTTTTCCAATCTGGGTGAATGTGTCTTCAACGCTATTTTGTATAGCCCCGATTGCAGTCATAACAATGATAATAGAAAACAAACCGATGGATATTCCAATAAGCGTTAAAATCGATCTTAATTTATTTGTTCTGATCGACTCAAATGCCATTTTTATAGATTCAACAAGTTGAAACATCATTCACTCCTATTCATACCTAAGTGCATCAACCGGATCCAATTTACTCGCTTTATACGCAGGTAAAAACCCGGATACTACTCCGACTGCTATCGAAATAAATATTGCTAAAATCACAATATCTAAGGGCATAGCTGTAGGCAAGAATTGGTCAATAATCAAACTAAGGGGAAAGGATATTGCCAATCCTATTAATCCTCCTATCAAACAAATCAAAGCCGATTCAATTAGGAACTGCATCAAAATAGACCAAGTTTTTGCACCAATTGCTTTCCGAATGCCAATCTCTTTTGTTCTTTCGGTAACGCTAACGAACATTATATTCATTATTCCGATTGCACCGACGAATAATGAAAGCGCGGTGATAAGAATACCTGCAATGGCTATTACTCCTACTGTTTGATCGTATACATCCTGGAAAACTTGCTGCCTATTAATTGCAAAATCGTCGGGTTTGGTTGGCGGGACTTTTCTTATTTGCCTCATTATCGCTCTAATTTCATCCCGGGTTTCTTCAATTTTATTTTGATCGGTAACCTTAACGGCAATTTGCATACTTCTCCGGCGGTTTCCAAACATCGAATTGAATACATTAAAAGGAAGAAAGACTTGTGAATCAAGCGAGATCATTCCCAAGAAACCACTTCCCTGCTTTTCCATCACTCCTATCACTTTTAATGGCACACCCCTCATTCTGACTGTTTTCCCTAAAGCATCTTCGTGTGGGAAGAGAGCTTCTTTGATGTCGGATCCAATTACAATAACTCTTTTATTGCTTCTTAAATCCATATCATTAATGAAACGTCCTTCATCCGGAACCGCACTGGAAATTTTGATATACTCATCTATAGTTCCATAAACAACCGTAGTTTGAGTGTTGCGTTCTTCATACTCTATAGTTCTTCCAAATGTGCGTGCAACGGGAGCCATGGCGTCATATTCACTTAAATTATCCCTTAGGAATTCATACTGTTCCCAGGTAATGTTTTTTCTGTTTCGATAGAATCTCCAATCTTTTCCGCCGAACCATTCAAATTTATCCACGTATAATACATCCGAACCAATGGAAGAAATGGATTCCAAAAAAGCTTGCCGTAAGCCAACTATTGCTGTAGACATAGTGGTAACAGCCACAATCCCGATAATTATTCCAAGTGTAGTAAGTATCGCTCTCATTTTATTTGCACGGATGGCACGGAGCGAAATAAGGAAGCCTTCCTTAAAATCAACCAAATATTTTTTCATGTCCGCAATTTACAATATTATTACAATAATTATTCATATCTCAAAGCATCAATCGGATCCAAGTTTGATGCTTTATAAGCCGGGTAAGTTCCGAATGTGACTCCGATTGCCACACAAACTAAGACACCGATCAAAACCCAATCCAACGGTACCACAGCCGTGGCTTTCAGAGCCATTCCGGCTAAATTGCCAACTATTATTCCGATTATTATTCCAATCAATCCACCCAAGAGAGATAAAACAACTGCTTCTGTAATGAATTGATAAAGTATCACATTTCTTCGTGCACCTATAGCTTTCCTAATTCCGATTTCTTTTGTTCTTTCGGTTACGCTTACTAACATAATATTCATTATTCCCACGCCGGCAGCTAAAAGTGCTATTGCAGCAACAACCAGTGCACCAATTCTTACACCGGAAGTAATTTCATTGATTCTATCCAACATTGCCTGGTTTGTTCTGAACTCAAAATCATTTGGTTCACCGGGGGGAACTTTTCGTATCGTTCGCATAAAACCTTCGGCTTTTTCCATTAAATCGGCATACGATTCTTTATCTTTGGCTTTCACGGTTATGTTAACAGATCTGGAATTCTTACCGTGAATCAATTGAAAAGTGGAAATTGGAATCAAAGCAAAATTATCCTGGCTTTGCCCAAATACATCACCTTTTTCTTCGAGTACGCCAATCACCCGGAAAATTTTGGAATCCACTTTAATTTCTTGATCGATCGGACTAATAGTTGGAAACAGTTTTTTAACAATATCGGCACCAAGCACAATCACAAATTCCGAACGGGCAATATCCACATTGCTAATTGACCTGCCATAGGCAATACCCCATTCATTATTTTTAAAGGCCTCTTCGGTAATACCACCTACACTTACATTCGGATTAGTTTCTTCGCCATTGAATTTAACTATATTCCCTCCGTCCCATATTTCGGCACCAACGGCTTCCGCGTCAATCAATCTGTCTCTCAATTTTTCGAATTCATCCAAAGTAATGTCTCTTCTATTACGGAGGCGTGCCCATTCATTCGGACCACCGGTTCTTATTGCCGGCCATTTTTGGATTTGGAATACATTTTTGGATAATGCCGAAACGCCTTCTTCAATGCTAGCTTGCAGCATCGAGATTACCGTGCTAATTGAAATAATTGAAAATATCCCTACCACAATTCCCAAAATTGTGAGTGATGAACGAAGTTTATTCGCTCTCAACGAATTCAATGCAACTTTTATTGTTTCCATCAATCCTGTCATTCGTACCTCAAAGCATCTACCGGATCAATTTTAGCAGCCGTATAAGCCGGTGCAAAACCAGAAACTACTCCGGTTACCAAAGAAATACCAACGGCTAAAATTATTGCATCAATTTGGATGGAAGTCGGTAAAAATTGATTAATGGCTAATGAAAGTAGAGCAGCCAATGCCAAGCCGATAAGTCCGCCTATCAAACAAATAATAGCAGCTTCGGAAATGAACTGTCCGAGAATGGCTCTCCTTTTTGCACCTATTGCTTTTCGGATTCCTATTTCACGGGTTCTTTCCTTTACCGAAACAAACATAATATTCATTATTCCAATTGCACCAACGAATAATGCCAAGCCTGTGATAAATAATCCCGCAATCTGAATTACACCAACGGTTTGATCAATATTGTTGAGTAATCCTTCCTGCTGATTGATCGAAAAGTCGTTATCCTCGTTATACTTCAATCCGCGAACACGTCTCATCAAACCGATTGCTTCTTCCTTCATTTGATCCACAGCCAGACTATTCGGAGCTTTGGCAATAATTGTTATACTTCTGAAATTTTCCTTTTGGTAATACTTGAATACCGTTTCGATCGGGATATACACAATGTTGTCCGGATTGAAATTCCCCATCACCCAGCTTCCCTGCTCTTCCAATATGCCGATGACTTTAAATTTCTTTCCTTTTATTTTTACTTCGGAATTCAATCCTCCGCCATGAGGGAATAATTGTTTTGCAATTTCCGAGCCGATTACGCACACATTTCTTCC
>CAZULK010000046.1:6330-18284 GCA_964621225.1 uncultured Melioribacteraceae bacterium
TCAATATAAATTACATCGGATCCCAAGGATGAAACACCACTCTGGAATGAATTGTCGATTCCTTTAATTGCAGTTGACATAAGAACTACAGAAGTTACACCAATGACTATACCAAGTGTTGTCAGTACACTTCTGATTTTATTGGCTCGAATCGCTTTTAACGAAATGAGCAAGCCTTCCTTTATTTCGAATAAATAATTTTTCATTCCACTTCGGCTTTATTATTTCCGTTTGGAATAATTCTTCTTTCCACTCTTTCATCCTTTTCTATTAAGCCGTCTCTTAGCCTAATAATTCTTTCAGCATGTTCGGCAATATATTCTTCGTGAGTCACAAGAATTATTGTATTTCCCTGTTCATGCAGTTCGGCAAAAAGAGCCATTATTTCTTCACCGGTTTTGGTATCAAGGTTACCGGTCGGCTCGTCGGCTAATATAATTGAAGGATTAGTAACTAATGCTCTGGCGATAGCCACTCTTTGGCGTTGACCACCGGACAATTCATTTGGTTTATGAGTCACACGGTCACCCAATCCAACTTTTTCCAAAGCTTCCCTTGCACGTTCCTTTCTTTCGGCGGTTGGAACTCCGGCATAAATAAGTGGCAATTCCACATTATGAAGAGCATCCGATCTGGGAAGAAGATTGAAAGTTTGGAATACAAAACCTATTTCCCTGTTTCTTATATTTGCCAATTCATTATCGGTCATTTCACTAACCAAATGTCCCTTGAAATTATATATCCCTTTGGTGGGCGTATCCAAACAACCGACAATATTCATCATTGTCGATTTTCCGGATCCGGATGGTCCCATAATAGCAACATATTCATTTTTATCTATTTTCAAGGAAACATCAGCAAGCGCATGTACCTCTTCGGAACCAACTTGGTAAATTTTAGCTATATGTTCTAATGTTATAATATTCATTATTCCCTACTCTTCCTTTTTACTTTTACCACCGAATTTACCTTTCCCCTTCTGAATGGATACTTTCACTCCATCTTCAAGTTCCTTGGAAATCGCTCTGTACGGTCCGCTAACCACTTCATCTCCTTCGCTCAAACCATCGATTATTTCGATGTACGAATCGTCACTTATGCCTGTTTTAACGGGTACCATCTTAGCTTTACCTTCTTCAACAACAAATACAACTTCTATCGGTTTGTTGCGCTTTCCATTCTTTTTACGGTTTACAACTAAGTTTTCGGTCGTATCTTCAGCAGAATCCTCTCCGCCACCTTTTTTCTCTTTTTCCATTTTGGGCATTCTTGCCGTAACGCTTTGTATTGGAACAGAAACAACATCGAATTTAGTTTCGGTTTGAATTTCGGCATCGCATGACATTCCCGGACGAATTGCATCATCCAATTCAATCAATTTAATTTTCACTTCGAAATTCACAACTTCATCCTGGGTACCCAATCCACTGGTGAGGGCGCTATTACCAATTTGAGTAACTATTCCAAGGAATTTTCTGTCTCCGAAAGCATCTATTTCTATCTTAGCACTATCTCCAACAGAAACTAAAACAACATCGTTTTCGTCAACTTCTACCGTAGCTTCCATTTGAGAAAGATCCGCAACCGTCATTAACTGTGTACCCTGGCTGAATGAACTTCCTAATACTCTCTCACTCAATTCGACATTTAAATCACTAATTGTACCATCGAAAGGAGCTAAGATTTCAGTCTTTGCCAAGTTTTCTTTTGCTTCTCTCAAGGATTCCTGAGCTTGAAGTACTGTGGATTTTTGTGCTTCATATGCACCTTCTGCTTGCAAGAAGGAAGCCTTTGCTTGTTCCAGTTGCGATTCACTTGCCAGACCTTTTTCGAACAACTCTTTTGTTCTATTGTATTCGGATCTCACCTGATCCAACGTAGCCTTTCTTATTTTCAATGTTGCTTTAGCAGCTTCCAGGTTTGCTTGAGCACGTTTTTTCTGTGCTATGTAAATATCCGGTTTAATCCTTAATAATAGCTGTCCCTTCTTTACGAAATCGCCTTCTTCAACGGGTAATTCAACAATTTCTCCGTTTACTTCAGGACGTAAAATTACTTGATCCACAGGATTGATATTTCCCGTAGCGGATACAGTCTGTGTGATTGTCCTTTTCTGTGCCTTCTCTGTTTGGACTGATACTATTTTCTCTTTATTACCGCTAATTGCGACTACAGCCACAACGGCAACCAACAACAGGAATAAAATTCCGAAAACTATAATTTTTTTCTTTTTAGATTTTTTCCCATTTACCTTAGCCATAAAAGTTATCTCCTTTGACAAATATTATTCGTAATTTTTAATATCTAATTTGCCCAAAGCATTGAGCAAGTTATCTTTCAATCTATAAAATTCATATTCTGCAACAATTTTATCTCTTACCGCTTGTGTATAATCTCTGTCTGCTTGCATTACATCTAATATCTTGCCGGCACCAAGATTATATCTTTCCTTGTTTATTCTTCTGTTTTCCTCAGCCGCTTTAACATTTTGAAGACTCACTTCCAATTGCTTTTTGGCTGCAATCAAATCAAGATACCCTTGTTTGATTTCTATCTTTATCTGTCTTTCAAGAGCATTGATATCTTCTTGAGCATTTTTTACGGATATCTTGGCCAATTGTAATTGTGTTTCTGTTCTGAAATTTGTGAAAATAGGAATATTCAGTGACAGACCGACTGAGAAAATTCTCCGGTTGAATAAATCTTCCGTTCTGGTTGCACTTGTTGAAAATCCGTAATTACTGCTTAAACTTGGTAAAAACCCGCTTCTTGCTATGGTTATATCTTCTAATTTGCTCTTATATAATAATTTCTGGCTTTTATAATCGGGTCTTTCTTTCAATGCTTCCGCAACCATCACCTCCACATCCGAAAACTCTTTCATATAAGAATCAGCATTTTCCAATTCTCCCGGATAGGGATCCTGAAAAGTATACTCCTCAAGAATGTCCAATGCCAAAAAGTTCAGCAAATTATTTACAGCTTGTTCATAATTGTTTTGAGCTTGAATTAAAAGGAGTTGCGCATTTCCATATGCAACTTTCTGGGTATAAAGGTCGGCTGCCGTTACGGCTCCTAATTTATTTTTTTCCGTAATCTCTTCCAATAACTTTTTATTGTAATCCAAATTGTCTTCTCTTACTTTAAGCAATTCTTTGGAGCTAAGCACAGCATAATATAGTTGGGTAGTTTGCAAAACAAGGTCTTGCTTCTGCTTGATTAAAGCATATTTGGCAGATCTATAATTTTTCTTCTGTTTAGCTATGTTGGCAAAATTTGCAAGTCCGTCAAAAAGAGTCCAACTACCGCCGGCTCTAACCGAATAATTTCTGGAATCAATCTGAGATGCAGGAATATTTACCGGATTTCCGAAGAAATCAAGCTGAGTACCGCCATCATCGTTTGTTCTGTTCCAATTCCAACTTCCGGAAGCGGAAAGATTTGGCAACAGTTGTCCATAAGCACTTTTGATATTAGCTTTAGAACCCTTCAAATTGTTTTTCGATTTAATGAGCGAAGAATTCCGCTGCAGGGCAATTTTAATAGCCTCTTCCAATGTTAAAGTTTGTTGCGCATGTAAAGGTAATGATACCAATAAAGTTATAATTAATGAATAAACTAATTTCATTTTTACCTCATATTAAAGTTCACCAATTTTTCAGGGTTTTCGTCTTTTATGACGCTCCTATTTTGCGAAAGTTACAAAAAACAAAATTATTAGACACTAAGTCGCCTGGGGAAGTTTAAGTTATTCATTCAAAAATGAATCTTTGATTTTATAAAGATATTCCAGTGCCTCTTCGTAAGTATTGCCGATTTTACCGTCAAGTATCGCTTCTTCGATGGCAGATTTAATTTCGCCAACTGTTTTAGAAGGTGGGATATTGCAAATTTTCATTATCTCCTCTCCTCTAACGGGAGATTGAAATGCCCTTAATCTGTCTTTTTCCTCAACTTCTTTAACTCTCTGTATTACCTTTTCATAATTGGAAAGATATTTTTTAACCTTGTATTCGTTCTTACTTGTTATATCGGATCTGCAAAGAGTAATCAAGTCGTCCAAGTCCTCACCTGCCTGGACAATCAATCTCCTTATTGCCGAATCGGTTACTCCATCGTTAACTAATGCGATTGGTCGAAGATGTAATCTCACCAATTTTTCCACATATTCGGATTTATTCAGTGGAAGTTTTAATTTTTTAAATATCCTTTTTATCTTCCTTGCACCCAGTTCCTCATGGCCGTGGAATGTCCACCCGATTCCATCCACAAATTTTTTAGTCTCAGGCTTTGCGATATCGTGAAGCAAGGCAGCGATTCTTAAAAATACATCATCTGTCTTAGCTGAAATATTGTCCACTACTTCACATGTATGCAGAAACACATCTTTGTGGTGATAGTCTTTCCTTTGATCAACTCCCGCCAAGTTTGCCACTTCCGGAAAAATCACATTCATCACCCCACTATCTTGCAATAATTTTAACCCTATTGAGGGTTTGGGAGATTTCATTATCTTAAGGAATTCATCAGTAATTCTTTCTTGAGAAATTATCTTTAATCTTTCCGCCATTTTCGCGGCAGCGTTAAAAGTATTTTCTTCCACACTGAATCCCAATTGGGAAGCAAATCGAAATGCCCTCATAATTCTAAGAGGATCGTCATCAAATGTTTTTTCCGGATCGAGAGGAGTTCTGATTATTTTATTCTCAATATCCTTCATCCCTCCGAAAGTATCGATCAATTTCCGATCATTAATTGAGAACGCAATGGCATTAATGGTAAAATCGCGTCTATAAATATCATCCTCAAAAGTCCCGGGTTCTACTTTCGGGTTTCTGCTGTTTCGATTGTAGGATTCTTTTCTAGCCCCCACAAATTCAAGATCAATTTCGTTGAATCTGAAATGAGCAGTACCAAAATTTTTATAAACGCTAATGTTTCCGATTCCCAATTCCTTTGCCAATTTCTTTGCAAATTGAATACCATCTCCAATGGTCAAAAAATCAATTTCATCTTTATTTCTTTTGAGAATTAAATCCCGCACGTATCCACCAACAACAAAAACCGGAATGTTACTTTTTTCCGACACCCGGAGTAATGGTTCAAATATGCCAAGATTTTTTAATATTAATACCAAATCTTCTTCAATCGATCTCAATTCTCTGCCTTTCTCTCTTTCATCCATCTTAAAAATTCTAACCTTTCTGATATAACCGGTTTTCTGTAAACATTTTTTGTCTTTTCCAATAAAACCGAAAGTATTTGCTCTGATTCATTAAAAAGTTGAAGCTTTTCAGCCTCTTCACTCATTCTAAACAGAACATACTCACTGGCTTCATTATTTTTCTCATTTTCCATTGCAAAATTAGTAATTAAATCTTTCTTAAGAGAATCATTGCTACTATTTAATAGAAGCGGAAGCGCAAAATCGGGATTTTTGTTATCGTAATACTCTTTGGAGAGATACCGCAACACAGCGGTTGTATCCCCGGAAAATATATTAATACTATCACTCAAAGATTTTTCAACAATTTTTAAACTGAATTTATAGTTTTCCGGTAAGGATAATATTTTGAGATCATTTAAAAGTGAATCAGCCATTTTGAGCTGATTATTTAATATTGCTTCTTTCAATAATAAATATTCTGCCGGAATTTGGGATCTAGAGGATTTAAATCTGCCAATTTCTCCAGTTAATATTTGAAATGCAGAGTCAAAATGTTTTTGAGCATTCAATGCTTCGATCATTCCGCTCAATGAATAAAACTCGCCGGATTGGAGATAAGATTCCCTGAACAATGAATAAGCTTCGGGATAATTCTTTTCCCTAAAATTATCCAATGCATAGAATATTTTCTCTGCATTGCTCCGCAAGCACCTTTTCCTAAAAGTGGGAGCAGAACCAAAATAATAATTAAATAATTCGGGAGCATTAATTTCAGGTAATGCTTCAATATATTTTGCATAATTTTTTCTCAAACTATTAACATCAATTTCACTCAATACCTCATTTCCCGATGAGTAAATAGAAATAAATTGGTCGAAACTAAGATTTCCGTACAAATATTTAACAAATGAACCCGTGTAATTATATGAAATATAAGAATTTACATTAAAAAAGTTCAAGTCGCTGAAATTTTCAAAATATAACGAGTCCAAGTTCTCCGCAATAAGTTTTGCAGCGAAATCTATACTAAAATTCTGAAAATTATCCGTCAATCCGGAGGCAAATCCTTCAATAATTGCAGGGTCTAAATCTGCTCCCAAATAAAGTGGTGGACTTGCATAGTTGGCAAGTAGAACGTGAACTAATTCATGTTTTAATGTTTGATCGTAATTGGGGAATGAAATATAAATTTGATGCAACCAGGGTTTAGCTACGTCCGCTCCGGGAGCTCCAAACAATTCTCTTTTTTGTCTGTTATTTTTAAAAAGAATGGTAGTTATCTTTGGGAAAGAATCAATTTGTAGAGAATTCTTTAATTTCTCAATATAGAAATCTTGCTTTTTTGCCAATAAATCAACTTTTGAAGAATCAATTGAACGATCAAAAATAATAATCGAATTATTTGTTGATTTCATCCCCCCTAATTCTTCCATCATTTTTTCTTGAGATGTTGTCAAACCAACCATCGATTTAACAGAATAAAATAAAATCAAAAACAGTAGCGGCAAAAGGAAGTTAAATTTTGTTTTATTTTTTCGAGCTGGGATCATAAACATGATGGAAAATATTACTAATCCGATCCTAAATGCTACAAATTTTGGTGTAATTTGTATGAATTGATCATAGATTGTACCCGGGAAATAACCGATAATTGTATTAAAGAAATACATTTGCGGATTGGAATAGAGTTCAAACGGAATATCAATAAGTGCAAAGATAAATATCACGAATATGATTATTAATTTCTGCCACTTTTTTTTAATATTTTTTATTGATAATCCGGTAAAAATCGCAAAAACCGTAGTTGGGAGCATGATCAAAAGATAAAATTTCACTCCGGAGCATATACTGCACCCGGTAAAAAAGAATGTATTACTGCCTAGTACAATAAATGGAATCAAGTATGCAATTATCGAGAAATAAATTAGAGATTTGATATTATTTCGCAAACCGGAAAATTTCCAAGAAAATATGAAGTAAAAAATTATCGCGTTAAGGATTGATGATTCGTAAGATAGAAGATTTATCAAAGGGAAGAAGAGAAAACAAAAATTGAATATCAGAATAATCAATAAAGATATTCCGTGTTCCCTTACTGATTTGGACTCCAATCGGAGCATGATTATTTGAGTCTTAATATTGTTCCGTTAACGGCAGTTATAAAAACGTGCCCTTTGTTATTATACGATATACTGGTAAAATTAAGATATTCGTGAGTATCGAATAATTTCCAGGAATACCCGCTATCTTCGGAAATGAGCAAAAGACCTTTATTTGCAGCAATTATTGCAGTGCTTTCCCTAACGAAACGGACTTGCGACAATCCCCTAACATTACCAATTTTTGTCTCTTCCCAGTTTTCCCCTCCGTCATCAGTACGGTAGATGGAACCTCCGGAACCAATCATTAAACCAACATACTCGGTTTCAAAATCGATGGATTTAAGGAACCTTTCCGATATATTTTTATACTGTCTCCAGGTTTCGCCTTGATCAGTGGTTTTATGCAGAAAACCTTCCTTATCAACTAAAAATCCGTTCAATTTATCAACGAATTTCATATCATAAAGCACAGCAGAAGTATTAGTAGGTACTTTCTTCCAATTTCTACCACCATCAACTGTTTTGAGGACAACACCTTTTGTCCCGAGAACAAACCCGGTCATGTCATCTATGAATTGAATTCTCATGAACGTATAATCACCGGGAATAACCGCGGTTTTGTAATCTTTAAAATAATTGGAAGAAAATAGAATTTTTGAACCTGCACCAACTACAAATGTTTCTTTGGCCGAATTCATAAAGGCATCGTAAAAATTGAGACTGTCAGGTATATTCACCTTAACCCAATTCAATCCGGAATCGTATGTGAAAGCCAAAGTACCGGAATCCCCTACGGCAACGCCGGTATTTATATCCAACATGTAGATTGAATTCATTTTTGCGTTTGTGCCGAGTTCAAATTTATGAAGTTGAGAAAATCCCTTATATTTATCCCCCTCTTCGAAAAGAGATTCAATACTATATTTCTTTAACACATCCAATTGCCGGCTCTTCAATAATTCATCAACCTGTACATAAACAAAATACGAAAGTGCAATCAGTACAACGAAGAAACCCGCGAATGCCACAATTGACATAACTTTGCTCATAGTGGATTTCTTTTTCTTCATTTGAGTATATTGAGCATTCATCTGGGTTAATTCTTTCTCAACTTCGTTTACATCGCCTAAAAATTCCTCGCAATGGCTGAACCTCTCAGCAGGATTTTTTGCCATAGCACGTTGAACAATTTCGTCAAGTTTTGGAGGAGTACCAGGTACAATTTGAGTAATTTTTGCAGGTGCTTTCTTAAGGTGTGCATCCATTATCTCATATTCACTATCATAAAAGAAGGGCGGTTGCCCGGTTAACATTTCGTATAGAGTGCAGCCAATTGAATATATGTCTGCATGATGGGATATTTTTTCCCCTCTAATCTGTTCGGGACTCATATAATAAACCGTTCCTACTTTTGCACCGGTTTGGGTTACACCTTTCTCGAACAATGATTTTGATATACCAAAATCCATTATTTTTACTACACCTTCCCTGTTAACAATAATATTGGAAGGTTTTATATCTCTGTGAATGTATCCTTTAGTATGGGCATATCCGATTCCGGAAAGAACCTGCTTAATGATATAAACTGCATCGTAAGGGTGGAGTCTTCTTTGTTTATGAATAATTTTATCCAAACTATCCCCTTCCACATACTCCATTACGATACCTAAAAGTTTGTCGGCTTCAATAAATCCGTAAACAGTTACAATGTTCGGATGGACTAATTTGGCTTGATTTTTTGCTTCTCTTCTGAATCGCTCGATGAATCTTGTTAAATCCGTAACTTGAACACTTAATAATTTAATGGCAACGTGACGATCCAGTTTCATATCGTAGCCACGATAAACTATCCCCATTCCACCTTGCCCAAGCACGGATTCGAACTTATAATTATCAATTACCTTACCGATAAGATTTTCCATTCAGATAAGCCCGATTTCTTCATTAAACAATTTAAATATAATAAATTATTGCTTATATTTTTAATATTATCGATCAATTTTTAGGATTTTTTAGTAATAGTAGTAAGGTTAAACACTAAAAAAGTTTGAGCATTCTAAGAAAAGCCTAACCTTGCATTTTATAAAGATTTATCCTAATTTACGTGTTCTTTTTTCTGCGAGAGTGGTGAAATTGGTATACACGCTAGACTTAGGATCTAGTGCCGCAAGGCGTGGGGGTTCGAGTCCCCCCTCTCGCACTCCCGTTTTTTTAATTTAAAGATGAGGTAAAATTGGAATCAAAAGTAAATGTTTTATCAGATTGCGAACACGAAATTGATGTTACATTAGGATACGATGAAATTCAGCCTGAAATAGAAGAGGCGTATAAAAAAGAGAGAAAAAGCATTGCATTGCCTGGTTTTAGAAAAGGGAAAGTCCCAATGCAAATGATCAAAAAACTTTACGGTGATGCAATTGAATATAAAGCAAGCGAAGATATCGCTAATAAAAAATTTTGGGAATTGGTCGAAAAGGAAGATTTAAAACCTATTAGCACACCGCAATTATCCGATTTGAATTTCGAACCCGGGAAAGAGTTGAAATTCAAGGTTAAATACGAAGTCAAACCGGTATTTGAAGTGAAAGATTATAAAAATCTTGAAGTAGAAAAACCGGTATTTAAAGTAACCGACGAGATGGTTCAAGCTGAATTAGATAATTTATTGAAACAGCACGCTACTTTTGAAGCGGCAGATGAAATCACAGATAAAAATCACAGAATTAAAGTCTCCATGGTTCGTACTAATGAGGAAGGCAATCCTGTTGACGATCAAAAACCATATGAAACTACCATCGATTTAAGTGATAGCAGAGTTGATACAAAATTGATCGAAGCTGCACAGGGTAAAAAAGCCGGTGATGTGTTCAAATATGATTTTGTTGACGAACATAAACATGGCGAAGAAACTCACAAAGAAGAATATCACTATGACGTTGAAATAAAGGAAATCGAAAAAGTAGTACTTCCGGAAACAAACGAAGAGTTTTGCAAAAAAGTCTCAGCGGATAAAGCTTCCACGCTTGATGAATTGAAAGATATGATCAGAAAAAACTACGAAGAATATTACGAAAAAGAATCTGATAATGTTTATACCGATAACTTGCTCAATAAGATAGTTGAAAATAACAAATTCGATCTTCCTCAAGGTTATGCTGCTACTGTTTTGGAAAGACTTGTAAACAGCGAACTGGAAAGAGCGAAACAACAAGGTTATAAAAACATTGACAGAAATGTATTAAAAGATAACCTGAAACCCCGGGCTGATTGGTTTGCCAAATGGCAGATCATAAGTGAAAACCTTGCCGCTCAGGAAGATATAAAAGTTACAGACGAAGACCTTGAAAAACTTGCTGAAGAAGAAGCTGCAAAAATCGGACTTCCGAAAGAAAAACTTCTTAACTATTATAAAACCAGCAAAAGAGAAGATTCACTGCTGGAAGATAAATTGATTAATTTCTTGAAAGAAAACAACCCTCCTAAAGAAGTTGATGCCGAGGAGTACAATAAAAAGAATCAAGAACAATCAGAGGATGGTGAATAATGAAACCGGAAATCATGAATCAATTGGTACCTTATGTAATTGAACAAACCGGTCGCGGTGAACGCGGTATG
This sequence comes from uncultured Melioribacteraceae bacterium, assembly GCA_964621225.1. Lineage (GTDB taxonomy): Bacteria > Bacteroidota > Ignavibacteria > Ignavibacteriales > Melioribacteraceae > CAYNUJ01. The sequence goes on from CAZULK010000046.1 coordinate 17,215, forward strand.
GATATTTATTCCAGATTATTACGGGAAAGAATTGTCTTTCTAGGAACTGCGGTAGACGATCATGTTGCAAGTTTAACCATCGCTCAGTTATTGTTTTTGGAAGCCGAAGATCCGGAAAAGGATATTTTCTTATACATTAATTCTCCCGGTGGTTCCGTCTCTGCAGGCTTGGCGATCTATGATACTATGCAATATGTTAAATGTGATGTTGCTACAATTTGTGTCGGCTTGGCTGCAAGCATGGGAGCCGTACTTCTTGCAGGTGGTGCAGAAGGTAAACGTTCTTCCCTTCCCCACTCCAAAATTATGATTCACCAACCTTGGGTAGGTGGATTGCAAGGCCAGACTACAGACATTGAAATTCATGCAAAAGAGATGATCAAAACCAGAGATACTCTTTACAATATATTAAGTAAACATACCGGTAATCCTTTGGAAAAAATTCAAAAAGATTGCGACAGGGATTACTACTTAACAGCCGCTGAGGCAAAAGAATATCATCTAATAGATAATGTTCTCGAAAAACGGGTAATGCCCGGAGAAACGAAGAAAAAATAATTTTTGAAGGCTCCTCATCGGAGCCTTTTTATTTCAACTTATATAATTTCCCATTCTTAAACTATTAACGTCCGCTACAAATCTTTAACCGGCTAAAACTATAGAATGTTATGCTGCATCAAATATACTTTTTATTGAATCAATTTCCTTCTGTTTATTGTTGCGTTCTTCCTCCAAATCATAATCCGCTTGTAAGCCAAGCCAAAATCTTGGCGAATTACCAAAATATTTTGACAATCGAAGTGCTGTGTCTGCTGTAATTCTGCGCTTGCCTTTTAGAATAGCACTAATTCTTGTCTGAGGAATGAAAGTGTCCTTTGCTAATTTATATGCACTGATTTTCATCGGTTTCAAGAATTCTTCTAATAATACTTCTCCCGGATGTATATTTTTTAATGATATCATCTTATTACCCCTCCTAATGATAATCTATGATTTTTACATTATATGCATTTCCATTCTTCCAAATAAATATTAAACGCCATTGATCATTAATTCTGATACTATAATAA
>CAZULK010000047.1:0-2492 GCA_964621225.1 uncultured Melioribacteraceae bacterium
CGGAATTCGGTTTAACTGAAGGAGTGGAAACCACAACAGGCCCTTTGGGACAAGGATTATCGAATGCAATCGGGATGGCAGTTGCGCAGAAATATTTAGCAGCAAAGTTTAATAAAGATAATTTCAATTTGATTGATCATTTTATATACGTAATTGCATCCGACGGAGATTTGATGGAAGGGGTTACCCACGAAACTTGCTCCTTTGCCGGACATAATAAACTCGATAACTTAATTGTATTTTATGATAACAACCACATCACAATTGACGGGTCGCTCGATTTGGCGATGAGCGAAGATGTGGCAAAAAGATTTGACGGTTACGGATGGCATGTGCAACATGTAAAAGATGTGAATGATTTGGACTCCTTGAGAAATGCAATTGATGCGGCTAAAAAAGAATCGGGGAAACCATCGATTATTATTACCGATACTCACATCGGCTATGGTAGTCCGAATAAACAAGACACATCGGGAGTGCACGGGTCGCCCTTGGGTGATGAAGAAATTAAATTGACAAAGAAAAATTTAGGCTGGAATTTCGAAGAAAGCTTTTTTATTCCGGAAGAAGTGAAGAATAATTTTTCCGAAATAAAAGAAAAAGGGAAAAACAACTTCGAAAACTGGCAAAAATTATTTGATGACTACAAAACTCAATTCCCGGGAGAAGCGGAATTGTTCTTGAAAATCACTACCGGCACCTCCGTTCAAGTGGATATTGATGAATTTACAAATTATGGTGAAAGTGTTGCCACAAGGTCCGCAAGCGGAGCTGTGATAAATAATATTGCTGCCGGACTTCCGCAACTCATTGGCGGCTCTGCGGATTTGGCTCCCTCAAATAATACTTACATAAAAGGTGAAAAAGACTTTTCGCCAAATGATTATTCCGGACGGAATTTCCATTTCGGGATTAGGGAACACGGAATGGCAAGCATAATGAACGGAATTTGCTACTATGGCGGATTAATTCCTTACGGCGGAACCTTCCTCGTTTTCTCCGATTATTTACGCCCTGCTATCCGTTTGGCTGCAATGTCGCATTTAAGACCAATTTACGTTTTCACTCATGACAGCATTGGGTTGGGTGAGGACGGACCGACACATCAACCTATTGAACACCTTGCAGCGTTAAGGGCAATTCCGGGGTTGGTAGTCATTCGTCCTGCAGACTCCAACGAAACGCTTTATGCTTGGAAAGCTGCTTTAGCCAACGATAAATCTCCCACTGCGTTGGTCTTAACCCGTCAAAAACTTAAAGTGATTGATAGAAACAAATATGCTTCAGCCGAAGGAACCCTTAAAGGTGCCTATATCTTAAAAGATTCCGATGGTGAACCGGATGGAATTATTATTGCAACTGGTTCTGAGGTTGAGATTGCTCTGGATGCGGCAGAAAAATTGCAATCGGAAGGGAAAAATATTAGAGTCGTCAGCATGCCGAGCAGGGAACTATTCGAAATGCAATCTGCTGAATACAGGGAAAATGTGTTGCCGTCTTCGATTGATAAGCGAGTAGTGATTGAAGCCGGTGTAAGCTTTGGCTGGGAAAAATATGCTGATGAGATAATCAGTATTGAAAAGTATGGAGCTTCGGCACCGTATAAAACTCTTTATGAAAAGTATGGATTAACTGCGGAAGCAATAATCGAGAAATTTAGTTAAACAACGGCAATAATTATTCTTTTCGATTGGTGCAGATTAATTAATAAAAGAGTTCGATATTATTGGACTTAAGTAATTCGATTTTGGATCGAGTTATTTAAGAGCCATAACTTTTTGATGGTTGACATTTCCGTGTGATCGGTTTATCGTACTAAAGTAATATTTAATCCGATTCTGGATTCGTCCTTAATTGAATAGATTGAAATTAACAAAACGAAAGGAAATATTTATTAGGAGAAATTCATGACGCAACTAGAATTTGATGTTATCGAAAAGTTAGACGGAAATGATAAACAAAAAATAGAATATTTTATAAAGCTTTTACTAAAGCAGTCCAAATATCGTAAGTTAAGAGATCAAATTAAGCGAAGAAAACGCGAGATAAATAAAGGTGAGATTTTAACTCATGATGAGCTTTGGAAATCTTTGAATGTTTAAGATTATCTATGCCAAATCGGTCGTAAAAGATCTAAAAAAAATTGCGAAACATAACCTTCCTTCAATTAAAGATGGGATTGAAAAATTATAATCTTTCCCGAATTTAACGGAAATCAAAAATTTGAAGAATCACCCTCTTGCAGATTATCGACTAAGGATAGGAAATTACAGAGTGTTATTTGACGTGGATTGGGAAAACAAAGAAATCCATATATTGAAGATCGGTCACCGCAAAGATGTTTATTAAAAATTCAGTATTTTCTGATTAAACTGTCAAATCAAATATTTAATCACAACGAACCCACCTACCAGCAATACAGTAAAGGCAATGGCGAGTAAATTAAAATATTTATCGATAAAGCTTTTAATCTGCTCTCCGAATTTCCAAAT
>CAZULK010000047.1:2592-18191 GCA_964621225.1 uncultured Melioribacteraceae bacterium
GTAAATTAAAATATTTATCGATAAAGCTTTTAATCTGCTCTCCGAATTTCCAAATAAGGAAAGCAACCAAGAAAAACCTGCCGGCTCTACTTATAATTGATGCGAGAATAAATAATGGAAGATTAATTTGAAAAGCTCCGCCGGTTATTGTGAATACTTTGTATGGGATCGGAGTAAATCCTGCAGTGAATATTATCCAGAAGTTCCACTGATCATAGAGTGCTTTTACTTTATCGAAGAGTTGATGGCTGAAACCGGGTACATTTGCAAAAAAGAAATTTGCAACGGAGGAAAACTCACTTGGACCATTCCACCAAACAAAATAACCAATCGCATATCCAAGTAGCGCACCGGTAACAGAAGCAATGGTTGAAGTTGTTGCAAATTTGAACGCTTTTTTTTGTGATCCCAAAACCAGAGCAATCAAAAGTGCATCCGGTGGTATGGGGAAAAAAGAAGCTTCGGCAAAAGCCAATAAAAACAGAGCATAATTGCCGTATGGAGTTTCCGCCCAATGGAGAACCCAATCATAAAGTTTCCGGATAAAGTTCATCAATCTCCTTCAAATTTGAAAGTGCAAGTATAAGCAAATTTGTTTTAACTTGGAAAAGTATTTGAATGTCAATTTACTGCAATTTATAAGAAAATAATTCTTAAAATGAAATTTGCATTTTTTTTGAATCAAAGTTAAATTGAATTCATAAATAAAATAGGAGATACACATGCCCGCATTAAAGGAGTTTACAACTATACCTGAACTATTCGATTTTGTGATGAACGATTTCGGTAAGAAACAAACAAAACCATGCTTGATGCAAAAGGAATCCGGAAAGTACAAAGACATCAGCTATCAAGAGGTTTATGATCAAACTGAATCGTTTGCATTCGGGTTATTATCTTTGGGCGTTAAAAGGGAGGATAAGGTTGCAATTATTGGGGAGAACCGACCGGAATGGGTTTATTCGGATATGGCGATTATCGGTGTTGGAGCTGTAAATGTTCCTCTATATCCGATCTCGACAGCGGATACAATTCAATATATCCTAAATGATTCGGAATCCGTCGGGATTGTAGTTTCCAATAAATTCCATATGAACAAAGTTTTGAAAGTTAGGGATAAATGTCCCAAGTTAAAATTCATCGTGGTGATGAATAATAAGGATGATATTTCCGGGAACGAGAATGTTTATACGTTTGAACAAGTTCAGGAAATGGGTAAAAGTTATAAAGCAGAAAACCCAAATCTCTTTTCGGAGAACCTGAAAATAGCGGATAAGGACGCTCTTGCAACAATCATCTATACATCAGGTACTACCGGAGAACCAAAAGGGGTGATGTTAACTCATTATAATATTATGTCGAATGTAAATTCGGCACACAAAGTTTTTGAGATGAGTGATAAAGACGTATTCCTTTCATTCTTGCCACTCTGCCATATTTTTGAGAGAATGGCGGGTTACTACACTGCATTTGCTTGCGGTGCAACTATTGCTTATGCAGAAGGAATAGAAAAGATTGCAACAAATCTGCTTGAAGTAAAACCGACAGTTATGACTGCTGTACCCAGATTGTTCGAACGCATGCACAGCAGAATGGTTAGGAATTTGGAAAAAGAGCCGGAAAAGAAACAGAAGATATTCAATTGGGCTCTGGAAATCGGTAGGGAATACGAAAATCTTTCCCGTAGCGGTGATTCAATTCCTGTCTCACTCACACTTAAAAGAAAACTTGCAGATAAACTTGTTTACTCAAAAATTAGAGCCAGATTTGGCGGAAGACTTCGTTTCTTTATTTCCGGAGGTGCTGCTCTCTCAAGAAATTTGGGTGAATTCTTCAAGTCTGCTGGAATTCAAATAATAGAAGGCTACGGACTTACGGAAAGTTCGCCGGTGCTTGCTTGTAACCGTTTGGATGATTACAAATTCGGAACAGTCGGCAAACCATTCCCTGGTGTTGAGATAAAAATTGCTAAAGACGGGGAAATTCTAGCTCACGGACCGAATATTATGCAAGGTTATTTCAAAAAGAAAAAAGAGACTGATGAAGTATTGAAAGACGGATGGCTGCATACCGGCGATATTGGCGTATTTGATGCAGAAGGATTTTTGATTATTACAGATAGGAAAAAACATCTTTTCAAAACGAGTGGTGGAAAGTATATAGCTCCCACTCCAATTGAAAATATGTTCCTTGCAAGTAAATACATCGATCAATTCGTACTGATCGGCGACAGAAGGATGTTCTTGACTGCATTAGTTGTTCCCGATTTCGAAGCATTGAAAGAATATGCCGATGCTCACAGAATTCCATATAAAGACGAAAAAGAATTGATCGAAATGAAACAGATTTACGATTTAATGGAAAATGAATTTGCACAATTCCAAAGGAGATTGGCAAATTACGAAAGGGTAAGAAAATTCACCCTGTTAGAGAAACCATTCCAAATTGAAACAGGTGAAATGACTCCTTCGTTGAAATTGAAACGAAAAGTTATCGAAGAAAGGTACAGAAACCTCATTGAGGATATGTATAAAGGTCTCGAAAAATAACCCGATTTAAGCCCCGTTCCGGGGCTTTTTTTTATCCAAAATTTTATAACAATAAATTAAAATCTTATAACAAACTTTTTAAGTGTTTATAATATTTTTGTTCAACACAAAATAAGGAGATATAAATATGGAACAAAAAGAATTCAAAATTGAAGGAATGAGTTGTCATCATTGTGTAATGGCTGTAGAAGCGGAACTTCGTGATGCGGGATTCGAAAAATTCAATGTGAAAATCGGATCTGCCCAAGTTGAAACTGACGGTTCCGAAGAACAAGCGGAAAAAGCTAAAGCTGCAATCGAAGAAGCTGGTTATAAAGTTGTTGCTTAATTTGTAAGCATGTTCAAATGAACGGATAATAAGATAACTGAAGGAAAACTATGGCCACAACTAAAAAATATAATCTCCCGGTAGAAGGAATGACATGCGCAAGTTGTGTTGCGCGTGTTGAAAAAGCCCTTTCGAAGGTAGAAGGGATAGAACATGTTTCCGTTAATTTTGCCAACGAAAAGGTTACCTTCGAAATGGGGGAAAATGTTTCTCTGGAAGATGCAGCTAAAGCCATTGGGAAATACGGATATGTTCTTCATACCGATGTTGCCGGTGATGATAATAAGGATGAATCATCAACAGAACATGATATAGCCGACGAACATTATGAAAAGTTGAAAAGGGACTTGCTATTCGGCGTTCTTTTCACACTGCCGGTTTTCCTAATAAGCATGCTGCGGGATTTTCAATTCTTCACTTCTTGGTGGCCATTAAGTATCGACTATACAAATAAAATTCTTCTCGTTCTTACCACTCCGGTTATTTTTGTTTCGGGAGCGAGATTTTACAAGGTGTTTTGGACCAATATAAAACATTTTTCGTTCGAAATGAATTCCCTTGTTGCAATTGGAACCGGAGCGGCTTATGGTTATTCCGTTTTAGCAACTCTTTTCCCAACTTGGGTTCAAATTGGCGAGGGATTGCCCCACGTGTATTTCGAGACAGCCGGGGTAATTATCGTTTTGATCACAATGGGAAAACTGTTGGAAGCCAGAGCAAAAAAGAAAACCGGAGGTGCCATAAAGCAGCTTTTGGAATTGAAACCGAAAGAAGCTACAATACTGGTAAACGGAGCAGAAAAGCGGGTCCCTTTGGAAGAACTGAAACTTGGCGATCTTGTGGTTATTAAACCCGGTGAAAAAATCCCGGCTGACGGAATAGTAAAATCGGGTTCCGCTGTGGTGGATGAATCTATGCTCACCGGTGAATCGATCCCGGTTGAGAAAAATGTAGGCAGTAAAGTTATCGGTGGAACGATAAACAAAAGCGGATCAGTCAATTTTGAGATCACTGCTCTCGGGGATAATTCCGTACTTGGTCAAATTATCAAACTGGTTGAAGAAGCTCAGGGCAGCAAGGCTCCAATTCAGAAATTAGCCGATAAGGTTTCCTCCATTTTCGTTCCTGCTGTTATAATTCTGGCAATAATTACATTTACCGGTTGGCTAATATTTGCAGATGCCAACAATTTCAACGTTGCTCTAATCAACTTTGTTGCGGTTTTGATTATTGCATGTCCGTGTGCCTTGGGATTGGCTACGCCTACTGCAATAATGGTTGGAACGGGGCTCGGAGCGCGTAATGGAATCCTTATTAAAAATGGGGAAAGCCTGGAAATGGCTCATAAAATTGACACTATTGTACTGGACAAAACGGGCACCATTACCGAAGGCAGCCCAACTGTAACAGACATAATTTCGAATGGAAAAGATGAAACTGAATTTTTAAGAATAGCAGCCTCCGTAGAAAATAAAAGCGAACATCCCATTGCAGCAGCTTTAGTAGAATATGCCAAGCAGAGAGGAATTGATATTGCCGAGGTTGAAGATTTCCGTAGCCTCTCCGGTATGGGAGTAACGGCAATAGTGGAAGGGAACATGGCAGCTTTAGGAAATGATAAATTAATGAAACAGTTTTCAATCAAGACTGATGGTTTGGGGCAACAATATGAAAAATTAAGCAAAGAAGGGAAGACAGTTATCTTCTGTGCCATTAACGGTGAGTTGTATGGAATGATTGCCATTGAAGATCCGGTTAAATCCTCTTCCGCAGAAGCTATTTCCCAAATGAGGAAGTCCGGATTGGATGTTTTCATGTTGACCGGCGATAATGAAAAAACTGCTGCCGCAATAGCAAAACGTGTGGGAATAGATAATTATTTTGCTGAAGTTATGCCCGACGAAAAAGCCGGAAAAGTGAAAGAACTTCAACAAAAAGGTAAAATTGTTGCAATGGTTGGAGATGGAATAAACGATTCTCCGGCACTTGTGACTGCTGATTTGGGAATTGCCATCGGAACGGGCACGGATATTGCAATTGAATCTTCGGATATTACTCTGGTGAAAGGAAATTTACTAGGTGTGGTCTCCGCAATAAATCTTTCGCATAAAACCATCAGAACTATTAAACAAAATCTTTTCTGGGCGTTCATTTACAATACAATCGGAATTCCGTTTGCAGCACTAGGTTTATTAAATCCGATGATTGCCGCTTTAGCGATGTCTTTCAGCTCTGTTTCCGTGATAAGTAATTCATTGAGATTAAGAAGAGCGCGGATTTAAGAGGAAATTATACCCAAATCGGCTTAAAATTCTTGAGTTTTGTTTTGACAAGAAATTTTTGGAAATATATTAACTTGGAAACTGAATTCAACCGGAAAATTTATTTGCCAAATACAGGAAGTTTCCATATTTTTGCAAGTCTAAGTAAGAATATTTGGAGGAATGAATGTTTGCAGTTGTCAATATAGCCGGACAACAGTTTAAGGTTACTGAAAATAAAAAGTATTATGTACCCAGATTGAGTGAAGAGCCGGAAGCTGAAGTTACTTTCGACGAAGTTTTAATTTACTCCGACGGAAAAAAGACCGAAGTTGGCGCTCCTATGGTAGAAGGTAAAAAAGTAACGGCTAAGGTTTTGTCTCACGTAAAAGACGATAAAGTGATTGTTTTCAAGAAAAAAAGAAGAAAATCCTACGAAAAGAAAAACGGTCACAGACAATTATTAACACAAATTGAAGTTTTGAAAATAGGTTAAGCGGAGGAATAAATGGCTCATAAGAAAGGTCAAGGTTCATCAAGGAACGGTCGTGATAGTAATCCGCAATTTTTAGGCGTTAAAAGATTTGGTGGTGAAATGGTTTCTGCAGGTTCTATTTTAGTTAGACAACGCGGTACAAAATTTCATCCCGGTGCAAACGTCGGTAAAGGCGGCGATGATACATTATTCGCAAAAATTGACGGTTATGTAAAATTCGAAACCAGAAGAAATAACCGAAAATTTGTTAGTGTTTATGCTGAATTATAAAAAAAACCCCCGTTGATGCGGGGGTTTTTTGTTTTTCTTATCTCTTTTAGAATCCTAATCTTTCCATATCTTCTACAAGTTTCTTAACTGCATTCACTGAATTATCGAAAGCAGCTTGTTCTTCTTCGTTCAAGGTTAATTCAATTACTCTTTCCACACCATCGGCTCCCAACACTGCAGGTACGCCAACATAGTAACCATTTACCCCGAATTCACCGTCTAAATAGGCGCAAGTAGGTAGAACTCTTTTCTGATCTCCCAGAATTGCTTCTGCCATCGCAATTGCCGATGATGCAGGTGAATAGAATGCACTTCCGGTTTTAAGCAGTTTAACAACTTCGCCGCCTGCCATTTTAGTTCTTTGTACCATAGCGTCCATCACTTCTTTCGCTTTTGCGGTATCACCGTTGTACTTCCTTTCCAACATTTCCATTACAGGAACGCCATTAACATTTGCGTAACGAACGAGGGGTACCATTGTATCTCCGTGTCCACCGAGAACCATTGCATTAACATCTTTAACGGAAACACCCAATTCCCAAGCGATAAAGGTTGAAAATCTTGAGGAATCAAGTACACCTGCTTGTCCCATAACACGGTTGTGCGGGAAACCGGAAACCTTTTGGAAAAGTGTAACCATCGCATCGAGCGGATTGGAAATAATTATTACATATGAATTGGGAGCGTGTTCTTTTACGCCCTCGGCAACAGATTTCATAATTTTAGCATTGGTTGTCAGCAAATCGTCTCTGCTCATACCCGGTTTTCTCGGTAAACCTGCGGTAATAATTACTATATCTGCTCCGGCAATATCTTTGTATTCATTTGTTCCTTTAACGCTTACATCGAATCTGTCCACTCTCGAGGCTTCTGCAATATCAAGAGTTTTGCCTTGAGGCATATCTTCTACAATATCAAACATAACAACATCACCCAATTCTCTCATGGCAGCCAACTGGGCCAAAACGCCTCCGATCATTCCGCCGCCAATAAGGGCTATTTTTTTTCTTGCCATAACTTTACTCCTTTTTTTATTCTTTGTTCATATTTATGGTTAACACCAATTCTGTGCCATCCTCGGTGAAATTATACTTAACATCGTCAATAATGGTTTTCATGATATGAATTCCTCTTCCACTTTCCTTCATCATGTTTTCCGGTAAAGTTGGGTCCGGAACATCCTCCGGGATAAATCCGTTTCCTTCATCTTTAAAAGTTATTATTAATTTTTCGTCAATAAGTTCAATGGTTACTTCTACTTTTTTGTTCGGATCGGATTTATTTCCGTGGATTATGCTATTCGAAATGGCTTCGGAAACTGCCATTCCAATCAAATTACTCTTTTCCTCCGAAAGTTTTAATTCGGAGATAGAATTTAATACCCACTCCTCAATTTCGGGTATTCGGGATGTTTCGCTGGGTATTATTTTTCTGATTTTCATCAAATGTTTTTGTAACTAAAATTATTATTTAACAATTCAATTTAATCACTTTTTGACTAAAAGTTCCAATTAACCTTAAACATTAAATTTGCCAATTCTCTTCTGGTGTTGTCTTCGTTCCTTATGTTTTCGAACCATCCGTACAAATTGAAATAGAGAGTGTTCAATCTTAAACTAATATCAGCCAAAGGGCCTATGCTATTGTAAAGTTTATCTTTTATTTTTTCCAGTTCTGAATTGAATTTATAAGTTTGCAAAGAAAAATATCTCAGTCCAACTCCGAGTTCCAATTTTCTATATAAATAAACCAGTTTGGGGATGAAAAGAGTTTCCTCCAAGAACCTGCTTGGCCGTGTTTTGAAATCATTCCATTTGAAATCGCCTTGTTCGGAAAGTTTAATGTATCCGTTAAAAACTGTGAATAATCTTTTGCTTAATTTTATTGAAGTTGAATCTCGTAAAACAAATTGCCTAAAGCTAAAACTCTTGAAATTCGGGTTCAGGTCTTCAAAGTCGTAAACAGTATAGTTTGCAGATACCTCCGCACTAGTGGATGATTGAATAACATTAGAATAGTAATTCCCTGCGGTATTTAATTTTATAAATCTTTTGTAGTTATTGTTCGAACTCCTTTCCGCAAAAATGTATACAACATGATTTAATGCGACTTCAGTGTTTAAGGAAAAGGAAAAGAATGAATTTAATTTTTTGATATACCCCAAACGCATCAATGAAAGGAGTTCATCCCTATCGTCAAAATTATTTTCACTGGGTGTGTCGTAAATTAGCTTTCTATGTAAAAAGCTAAAATAGATTCTGTCCTTTTCGGTAAAGTCAAAATTAAGTGCACCGGATAGGGTTATTTGTTTTGCCTGATTATTTTTTTGCTTCTCCAGTTCCACTCTTTCCTGGTAAAATATTTCATTCGCACCTTCTATCCTTTTTGCTTTATGTGTTTCTTGTCTTTCATTATACTGCAGTCTTAAGAAAGAATTCATTTTGTTGTAAGCATATCTGTATGTCCCGTCAAGATTGATTCTTAATTCTTCAATTAATGCATCGAACGAAGATGCGTTTAAGTTGTCCGTTAATACATATCTTGTGTTTCTGTCGATGTTTCTTAGTAGAACGGCTCCGTTAATTTGGAAAGTTGAATGTATTTCGGGTTCAGAGTAAATGAAATTATTTGCGATAGAATATCTTTCCTCGCTTCTGCTTTGAATATTGTTGGTTATATTAAAAAATCGCTGTGTTAAAGTATCGCTTTGGAAATAAAAATCCTTTCTCTTTTCCGAATATTGAACAGCCAAGGAATTGTTGAAATTCTTTGCAAATTTGCTTGACAGATTTATTCTTGCATCTCTGACGAGATTTTTTCTCGGGGAAATATCCTCATTTTCAAATTTCATCGAACCATTGAGTAGCAAATCATTTATTTTCATTTTATCCACTACCATTTCGGCTCCGTATAATGCTCCCCGGTCTGTTTCGTTCACTTGTTCATTTATTTCATATCCCACAAACGGAATTAAATTAATTCTATCTGCCGGTATTATCTTTCCGTACACAGAAGCATTATGATTGGAAGCACTACCGATGCTCAGGTTTCTATCGTCGGAATAAATATTGCTTTGGGCAAGTATACCTGTTTTGAAATTTTGTGCGATATTATATTCGTTAATGAATGAGAAATTTTGCTCGTCCTTTATATGATTTGGTCTTGACTTCACAACCGTAGAGTTAAACGTTTCGTTCACACCAAGAAAAACATTACCGAAGTTTTTCGAGTAGATCAGATTGTTTTTTAAGCTGTAGGTGTTTAATTGCTTATCGAACAGTGAAGAAAGAAGAAGCGGGGAATAATTGCCGAGTTGAAAATTTAATGAATCACCGGTTTGCACAATCTGCGAATAAATCGAAGTGATTATCAGAAAGTTCAATATGAAGAATATTCTTTTCACTTCAACCCCGGAGAATATTGGAAACTGTTGAATCCGGAGAAAACATTAGCATAATTCAATGTGGAGGAATAAGCTGCAATTCTCCAATAATATTTTTTATTCGGAATCAGATAAGTCGTTCCAAATGGTACCGTTAACGTATCGTGAATTGCGGTGCTGCTAACAGTAACCTGGTCAACAATATCTACATATTGATTATTCTGAATAAATATCTTGTAGGTAGCTGGTGCACCGCTAGTAATGAATTTAAAATTAAACATGGAAGAATCTATCGATTCGTTTATAGGGAACAACGGTTCCGGTGCATCCAATAAAATATCGGTCACACTTCTGGAAAACCCGCTTTTTAGGTTTCCTTTGTCCACGGCTTTAATTTGATAGTAATATCTGGTCAACAATTTCAAGTTTAGTGTATCTTCGAAAATTGTTGTGCGGGAAGTCCCAATTAAATTGCTCTGGTTTACAGAGCCTTGTATGTCCGTTCTGTAAATTTCGTAATGATCTATGTCGCTATCATAATTATTTGCCCAAGTAAGAATTATTTTTCTTCCGGTTTCCCAATTCTGAGCAAATATATTTAATAGATGAGGTGTTAAGGGAGGATACAGATTTACCGGTTTTGCAGAAACATAATTTGAGAAATTGCTTTCCACATTTTGCTTATTAACTGAAGTTAATTTATAAAAATAGGTTGTATCATACTCCAATGAGTCGTCATAATAAAATGGTTCTGTTGTAAAATCGATTTTTTGAAAATTCAATGTGTCATTTTCTGAGCGGTAAATATTAAATCCTTTTCTATTTTGCTCTAAAAAATAGTTCCATTCCAATCCAATCACACCATCGTGGGCCCTGAAAATATTTAACCCGTCGGGTATTGCAGTCAATTCAAAATCGTTGGAATTATCAATAATGGATTCCCTGCACGAAAAAACAAATATCAAGGAAAGAAAATATAATGATTGCAATATTATATTTAATTTCCTCATTTTATCCGTACAAGTAATTATGCTTTAATAATTTTATACTTTTTATATCCCAAATATATTTCTTTAGCGGCCGTACGGATTACAGTGGCAACGGGAACAGCCAACAACATTCCGAATACGCCCATCACTTGGCTACCTACAATAATTAAAATAATTATTGCCAAAGGATGAAGATCAACTGATTTTGAAAATACGTTGGGTTGAATGAATCCGTTGTCTATGGTATAAACAGCCAAGAACATTATTATTATACTGGGAAGCATGGATAGATTTCCGAATTGAACAATTGAAATAATAATTGCCGGCAAACCTCCCACAATCGGGCCGAAATAAGGGATGAGGTGACCTATACCTGCAACAAACCCGATAGTGACTGAGTTCTTTATCCCTAATATTGACAATCCAATTGCACTTAATGCTCCTACTACAAAAGCATCGAAAATCCAACCACGAACGAATCTTCCTAATTGAATTGAAATTTCGTGAATCACAGAATAAGACATCTCGAAATATCTGTTAGGCATAATATTGATTAAGCCTTTGATAATTCTTTTATTATCCTTCAACAAGAAATATGTCATAAAAGGAACAATCACCGCAATGGCAAGTATCGAAACAATTTGAGAGACAATATGGGAAATATTATCTATACTGGAAAAGAAAAGGGATGAGAAAAATTCACTAAGCTTGGCGGCAAAATCTGTTGTATCCAGAAACGGAATATATTCTCCCAAAGAGGATTGTATTTGTCCTAACACGTTGGAAATTTTTTCTTGGGAAATATTAGAGGTAAGAGCGTTCATCTGTGTAACAATAGTTGGGACAAATACGGATATACCTAAAACAATAAGGAATGCTGCCAAACCAAGCACAATTAGTACCGCAATGTTTCTTCTCATTCCTTGTTGTTCAAGAATTGAAATTAAAGGATTAAAAATCATTGCAATTAAAATTGAGATGGCAAGCATTACCAGAAGATCGAAAAAGACAATTGCCAAATAGATTCCAGCAGCAAAGGCTAAAATTCCGAAAATTATTTTTAGTGCACTTTTTGTTCCTCGTTCCATGGCATTTTTTCAGTTGATGAATAATTCTATTCTTAAAATTAACAAAATCTACGACTAAATGAAGCGTTCTTTTATTATATTTCGAAGTCTTTTTTTAAGATTTAATTGAGGAACAGAAATGGCAGAGTTAGAATTATTACAGACTATACGAAATAAGGCGAAGGAAAGAAAGAAGACTATTGTACTACCGGAATCCCATGATGAGCGCGTTCTCAAAGCAGCGGCAACTCTTTCGAATGAAGGAATTGCGAAAGTGATTCTACTTGGCGATGAACAAAAAGTAAGGGAAGATGTTTCTTCACTCAATCTGGATTTACAAGGCGTTAGAATTATCGATCATCAAAAATCAGAATTGCTGAGCGATTTTTCGAATATATTTTTCAATCTTCGCAAACACAAAGGCATTACCATAGAACAAGCCCGCGAAACAATGAAAAGAGACCTTTTCTTCGGAGCGATGCTGGTAAGAGAAAATATGGCTGACGGATTTGTTGCAGGCTCCGTAGCTTCAACCGGAGATGTGTTAAGAGCCGCATTGCAATGTGTTGGAATGCCCGAAGGTATTTCGATCGTTTCATCATTCTTTTTAATGATATTTCCCGAAAGACATTTTTCATTTGCAGATTGCGCCGTAGTGCCGAATCCTGATGCAAACCAATTGGCAGATATTGCTATCACTACAGCAGATAATCATAAAAAATTAACCGGGGAAGAACCGGTTGTTGCAATGCTTTCTTTTTCAACCAAGGGAAGCGCCAAGCATGAATTGGTAGACAAAGTAATTGAGGCAACAAAAATTGCTAAAGAAAAACGTCCCGATCTTAAAATTGACGGTGAACTTCAGTTTGATGCGGCAATCATTTCTTCCATTGGTAAGAGAAAAGCTCCCGATAGCGATGTGGCCGGAAAAGCAAATGTATTGGTTTTCCCAGATCTAAACGCAGGAAATATTGGATATAAAATAGCCCAGAGATTGGGAGGAGCTGAAGCTGTTGGACCTGTAGTTCAAGGGTTGAAAAAACCTCTATTCGATTTAAGTAGGGGATGCAGTGTTGAAGATATTGTGAATACCTCTGCAATTGCCTCTTTGATGGCTGAATAAAAATTACCCCCGCGTTTTAGCGGGGGTTCAATTTATTTTAATTCCGCCTGTACTTCACTTTTTGCCGCAATCATATCTTTGTGAGAAATATGTAAGCTATTACTTATCTTTCTTATCAAATAATCTTCATATGGATGAAGATCGTCATCAACAAAGATCAACCGCCAAAGATTTTTAACTATTTCGTATTTATCCTGTTGATTTGAATTTGCGTTCACTTCGGAAGTAAATTCATACAAACTCAGACTGTCTTCAACTGATCTTTTGGAAAGCTCAATTAATTCCTTAACATATTCTGAATCCAAATTGAAGAGATTTCCCATCAATTCAATCACTTTCTCTTTTTCTATGTCCAGGAACTGTTCGTCTGCATTAGCTATTTCGATAAACAGAGCACAAGTGGCAATCTGCAATCTTTTTTGAGGATCTATTTCCCTCAGCCAATCGTAATCATCCAAAGAGGATTTTTTCTTGCTAATAATAGCTTTGATTTTTTTTAACATAAATTCCTCACAATTTAGTTGCTTTCATCTTCAGGCGGTCTTTCGTAGAGAATTGTCATCTCTTTATAAATTTGGGCAAGACCATCGGGAATCTGTTCCCAAGTAAATCTCCATTGCCAATTACCGTAAGGTCTGCCTGGAAAATTCATTCTGGCTTCGGTACCTAAATTAAGAATATCTTGCATCGGGATGACTACAGTATTTGCAACCGAGGAATAAGCCGCCTTAATAACTGCAAATCTAATATCATTCCCGAAGTAATTCAAGTATTTTTGTGTCCACTCAAAAATACCACTCCCTTTCTGTTTCTCTTCTTCAAAGAAACCCCGGGTAGTATCATTGTCGTGGGAACCGGAATAAACAACACAATTCCTAACATATCTATGAGGTAGAAAATTTTTGTCCCCGTTTTCACCGAAAGCAAATTGCATTATTTTCATTCCGGGAAGATTATATTTATCTCTCAATTGGCGAACTTCATCTGTAATCACACCTAAATCTTCTGCAATAATCGGAAGATCACCGAATTCTTTTTTCAACTCTGCAAAAAGTTTATCTCCCGGAGCCTTCACCCATCTTCCGGTTTCGGCAGTAGGTGCATCGCCGGGTATTTCCCAGAAAGCTTCCAAACCACGGAAATGGTCAATTCTTACAATATCAACCAATTCAAATGTGGCGGATATTCTTTTTTTCCACCATGCAAAGTTGTTCTTTTCCATTTCTTCCCAACGGTAAAGGGGATTCCCCCAAAGTTGACCGGTAGGGCTGAAGTAATCCGGCGGAACTCCTGCAACAGTTTCGAGAATTCCATCCTCATTAACGGTAAATAAATGCTTATTTGCCCAAAGGTCGGAAGAGTCGTAGGCAATAAAAATCGGTACGTCTCCTATAATCTTTATTCCTTTTGAATTTGCATAATCTCTTATACTATGCCACTGTTCAAAAAACAAGAACTGAATAAATTTTTGATACTCAATTCTATCTTTTAATTTCTCTTTCCAACTTTCAACTGCACCGGGTTTGCGGAAGGCAATTTCTTCATCCCATTCTCTCCAAACCTTTCCGCCGTGGTGCTCTTTGCAAGCCATAAAAAGTGAATAATCTTCCAACCACTCCGAGTGCTTATTACAAAACTCTTCGAAGTTCTGATGCCATTCATGATGGTCATTCTTAAAATTATCAAAGGCCTTATTCAATAATCCCCATTTATATTCAATTACTCTTCCGTAATCAATTTTTACGGGGTCAAATTCGGGAATATTCGCCAAATCTTCTTCGGAAAGAAAACCTTTCTCTTTTAAAAGATCGGGGCTAACCAAAAGGGGATTTCCGGCAAATGCCGAAAAACATTGATAAGGTGAATCACCATATCCCGTAGGCCCCAAAGGAAAAGTTTGCCAAACCCGTTGGCCGGCTTCAACCAAAAAATCAACAAAGCGGTAGGCATCGTGCCCCAAATCTCCTATTCCATATTTACCCGGTAGGGAAGTAGGATGGAGCAGTATGCCCGCATTTCTTTCGAATTCCATATGCGTTCCTTATGTATTAAACAGTAAAAAAGTCATTGGTAATAATACTAATTATTTTTGTGGCATTCAAAGAGGAAGGGAATTTTTAACCTTCTAATTGATTTACATCAACTTATATCCGGAATATTTTAAATTTTATTTTTTATATATTTAACATGATGATTATAAATTATCCTTTATCTGATTATTGAAAAAAAATATACTAATACTGATATTGCTAATACTTAGCGGAATTACAGTTTCCGCTCAAAAGGTTGAATTTCCTGAATTAATGCTTAGCGGCATTAAATCACGGCTAGTGATCAAAAACATCCCTCAGAATGTAACCCAACTCACGGTTTTGATGAACGATTCCACACAACTTGCTGTGTTGAAAAAATCTGAAGACGGGACGGTGAATTATGAATTTGCAATGGCAGAATCGGGAAGATACGATTTTGTGATAAAGGAAATTAATTTCCGGAAAACAATAACAGTTTTGCCCGGTTGGGTCTCAATCATTCCTCCGCTATTGGCAATACTTCTTGCACTTTTGGTAAGAGAAGTTGTAACATCATTATTGGCCGGAATTTACATAGGAGCATTGTTTATTTACCGGTTCGATCCATTGACTTCCTTCTTGAGAATGACTGATACAATTATGTTAAACTCCTTGGCGGACAAGGACCATATAACAATCATTGTATTTACACTTCTTTTCGGGGGCTTGATAGGAATAATAGCAAAGAACGGTGGAACTGTTGGCATCAGTAATTTAGTAATTAAATTTGCCAAGACTGCAAGGTCCGGACTCATTTCTTCGTGGGCAATGGGATTGTTTATTTTCTTCGATGATTATGCCAATTCATTGATCATCGGAAATATGATGCGTCCGATTACAGATAAACTAAGAATATCAAGGGAAAAATTAGCTTATATAGTTGATTCAACCGCAGCGCCGGTGGCAAGTTTAGTAATTATTTCTTCTTGGATCGGATTTGAAGTCGGATTAATTCAAGCAGGTTTAAATGTGGTTGGTTCAACCGATTCTGCATACGATATTTTTCTTCAAACAATAGTATATAGATTCTATCCAATTGCAGCTTTAGTATTTGTTTTCCTT
>CAZULK010000048.1:0-18058 GCA_964621225.1 uncultured Melioribacteraceae bacterium
GTCGGAACGGCGGGATTTGAACCCGCGACCACTTGACCCCCAGTCAAGTACGCTAACCGGACTGCGCCACGTTCCGAGTAATTCAAATTTTGGATTTCAAATCTAACAAAAATTCTCTTAATTCAACAAGGTCTTTCTTTAATTTATCTTCTTCAGTATAATTTTCTTCAGGTTCCGGTTCAACGCTCGAAGGAACAGTAATCTCATTCTTAGAAGATTTTGTTTTTGCTTTGTTTACCAATTTCTCTTGCAAAATATTTTTTGCTCCCTCGATGGTGTATTTTTTATCGCGGAGCAGTTTCTTTATTTCAAGAATCAGTTTAATATCTTTATTGGTATAGATTCTGTTTCCAGCTCTATTCTTTGCAGGTTTAAGTTGGTCGAATTCATTCTCCCAATACCTTAATATATATTGTTCCAATCCGGTGAGTTTACTTACCTCACTGATTGAATAATAGAGTTTCCTTAAGCCAAAGTCCCTCACGGTCTCATCTCCGCTTGTTTTTGTGGCAATTTAATTAAAATATTTTTTAATAGCAACTTCATAACTTATTCTATTTTATAGCTTTATTGATTCCAATTGAACTAATCTGACATGAGTTTTTTAACCAAATAAACGGCAGAAAGATATCCTTTCTCTTTGAATCCGGATATATATCCGTCTGCAGCTGTTGCCGTAATCAATGTTTGGCGGAATTCTTCCCTATTTGCCAAATGGGAAAGATGAACTTCCACCTTTATTCCTTTGAATAACTCCAACGCATCGCGTATGGCTACAGAGGTATGAGCATATCCGCCGGGATTAATTACAATAGCTTCGTATGCTCCAATAGCATTTTGTATTTTACTTACAATCTCACCTTCAATATTCGACTGGAAGAATTCGAATTGATCATCCGGAAATTCATTCACAACAAGATTTTCTAAATCGGATAAAGTGAAATTTCCGTACTTGCTCTCATCTCTTTTGCCAAGAAAATTGAGATTGGGACCGTTTATAATTAAAATTTTCACCTTGTCTCATCCATTTCTTCTATCACTTCCCTGAGTTTAGGAGGAAGATAAATATCATCCACGCCCAATTCTTTCAATGCTGCAGCAAGAGTGATGACTTTCCTTTGTAATGTGGCTAATTTATTTATGACAATCACTTTCGATTCCTTTACTACACAGAATCCACCCTTAAAATCACCACGTTCGAATCTCACTTTTGCCCCCATCTGTTGAGCCAGAGCTTTAAGATCCTGTAATATGCCTTCGAATTCTTTTTCTTTTATCTTCATGATTTACAAATATAACTTAATTATAATTATAAATAACTATAATTTTATCATAAATTTCAATACTTTAGCTAATGTTAATTAAAGATATTTGCTAAAGGATTTTAAATGCGCATTGCATCAATTGACGTTGGATCGAATACCGTCTTATTGCTAATTGCTGAATGGGAAGGTAATGAAATAAAATTTGTGAAAAATGAATATAGAATTCCAAGGTTAAGTAAAAATTTAAGTTTAACGGGAAGAATATCGGAAGAATCCAAGACGAAATTCTTTTCTGTTTTAAATGAATATATGGGAATCATTGCTCAATTCCATTGTGAAAAAATCTTGTGTTCGGCAACTGCCGCTATGCGAAAAGCAGAAAATTCCGGTGAAATAATCAAAGAGGTTAAAGAAATATTTGGAATTGAGATCGAGGTGATTCCCGGAGAACGTGAGGCGGAATACTCTTTCTTGGGAGCAACAAGTACATTCCCGGGAAAGGATAATTATGCAGTTCTGGATATTGGCGGGGCGAGTACAGAAATTATTACAGGGAATCCGAAAAAAATAACTTATAAACAGAGCTTCCCCTTCGGAGCAGTTACCCTTACAGAGGAATATCTAAATGAATTTCCTTATAAGAATAACAATTTAACGGAGTTAGAAAATTTCATCAAAAAATCCTTTGAAACTCTTCCTTTAAACTTAAAATCACGCAGTTTCCCAATTGCAGTTGCGGGGACTCCTACTTCTCTCGTTGGGATCAAGTTGGGTTTGGATGATTATATCGAAGAAAAAGTTGACGGAGCATTTCTCACAAAAGATGATTTGAACAAATTCATTAATTATTTTACAAAAACATCCCCACTTCGGCTTCTCGAAGATAATCCGGTTTTCCTGGAAGGCAGATCGGATGTTATACTGGCCGGAACAATGTTATTGAAAGAATTCTTGCTCAAGTCGGGTTCGGATATGGTGAATGTAAGCGGAAGAGGGCTAAGATACGGAATGGTAATCGATTATGTTAATTCATTAAAATAAAAATTTTAAGTAAAATAAGGCTGAGAACAATAAAAGGAACTCACATAAAGCAATAATAATTGACAATATTTTCCTGCCCGTTACAGTATAGTTAGCAAATATCATTAGCAATAAACTCCACAATAGCAAAACGCCTTCTATCCCGACAATCATATATGCGGCGGTTTCCTTAATGAAAAACGGAGACGGGTTGAATGTGAACCAAAACTTACCGAATAACGCATATTCAACGGGAGCAAGGATAAAAAGAGAAAATAATTGTGGCATAAAGGAGTAAATTAGAATAGTCAGAGAATCCTTATATCTAATTTCCGACTTCGAAATTTTATATAAATAATAATTGAACAACGCTAACAACAGAATTATTACAATAAAACTTATCAAAGAAGAAATTAAACTAAGGCTTATATTCGCAACTTCAAATTCTCCTTCCGAAAGTAATTTACGGAAAAATACTTCGTGAAAAAAAATTTTAGTACCTGAAAGAATTAAAATGAAGATTATAAAATTTTTATGTTCGGCAAAAACTATTTTTTTGAAGGTTTCTACCGGTGCATAGAATAGCCCCCAAATTGAAGCCCAAAGGTCTATATTCACTACCCTTTCCCTTAAAAACGAAGAACAATTTGAACAGTTTAATCGATACAGAGCGTTGAATTCTCCGCATGAGGAGCAAATAATTTTATTCCCCTTTTTCATGGCAGGTTTACTCTGAAATTCGCCATATGCGAGTTTGTATTTCGATCGAAGAGATATTGGAAATCGAATAATTGAGCATCCACATACGCATCGACTAAATTTAGAAAATAGGTTAGCACAAGATAAACTGCGAATAGATCCCTCTGATCCCGGTAAAACTCTCTGTATTGCAAATAAATAGAGTTTCCGGAATTACCGTTTATACTCTTTGAATATAATTCTCTATAATCACTGTAAAGATTATTACTCGAAATCCATCCGTAAGCCAAATATCCACCGATTGCCCAAACAATTGGTGCTTTCCAGTATGATTCGTTGTATATCTGTCCCCAGCCCGGTAAAATAGCGCTTCTAAGCATTGCTCCCATCGGTGATTTCCTCATTGTAAAAACAGAATCGCTTAATTGGACGCTGTCGGCCGGAGTTGGTTCCGACTGTCCGTAAACACCTATTGAGGTAAAGAAAAGTAAAATTATAAAAGTTCTAACCGTTGACACTTTCCAACATTTCCAGCAATCTTTCCAATTCGTCATTAGAGTAGAATTCCAATTTAATTTCCCCTGTCCCATCCTTCTTCTGTTTACATACAACTTTGGTTCCGTAAATTCCCCTCAATCTGTTTTCAATGTCGTTTAATTGAATTTGAATTGCGGTTTTACCGGGAGCAGAAGATTTGGGTTTGTTGCCACCGTTAAGAATACTTTTCACCAAGGCTTCCACTTTACGGACAGAAAGATTTTTAGTCTTTATGGTATGCAACAAATCAAGTTGTATTTGCCTGTTGGGAAGATTTATAAGTGCTCTTGCGTGACCTGCGGAAATCTCACCATTCACCAAACTTTGCTGAACCTCCGTGGGCAATTTTAATAAGCGAATGGAGTTTGTAATTGTTGTTCTGTCTTTACCCACCTTCTCGGCAATTTCTTCCTGAGAGAGTGCGCATTCATCCATCAATCTTTTGTAAGCCTTTGCAATTTCGATTGCATTTAGTTGCTCTCTTTGAATATTTTCGATTAGAGCCAGGGCAACCATTGCTTCTTTGGAATCAACCTTTATGATATAAGCAGGTATCTCTTTGTACCCAATATCTTTGAATGCTCTAAATCGTCTTTCACCCGAGATTAATTCATAGTAGCCGTTATCTGCTCTTCTAACAGTAATTGGTTGAATCAACCCGTTTTCCAGAATAGATTTTCTCAATTCTTGAAGGGCATCTTCGTCAAATTCAGTTCTCGGCTGATAAGGATTCGGTCTGATGGATGCAACCGGAATTCGCGCTAAAAAATTTACTTTCTGACCATCATCCTTTTCTATTGATTTATCTTCTACTTTTACTGCATCCGGAATAGCATTTCTTTTCTCAGGATTTAGAAGTGCATCTAATCCCCTGCCCAATCCTGGTTTAATTTTCGTCATTGTTTTCCGCTTCCAAAATTTGTTGTGAATTTTTTTGAATTAATTCTTCGGCAAGTGCAATGTAATCTTTTGCGCCTTGAGACATTGCATCGTAAAGTAGTACCGGTTTAGAATGACTCGGCGCTTCCGATATTCTCACGTTTCTTCGAATAACGGATTTGAACACTTTTGCACCGAAATATTTCCTCACTTCCTCCACAACTTGGTGAGACAATCTAAGTCTCGTATCGAACATAGTAAGCAGCACACCTTCAATCACTAAGTTCGGATTAAAATGCTTTCTAACCGTGTTTATTGTATTTAACAATTGTCCCAATCCTTCCAAAGCAAAGTATTCACATTGAACCGGGATCAAAACGCTATCCGAAGCCGTCAACGCATTCAATGTAAGCAATCCCAAAGAAGGAGGACAATCAATAAAAATATAATCGTATTTAGTTTTCAAACTTTTAATTGCATTACTCAGTCTTCTTTCCCTCTCAACCTCATTTACCAATTCTACTTCTGCACCAACCAAATTGATGTTTGCAGGAAGCATATCCAAGTAAGGTAAATAAGTATTTACTACACATTCATTAATATCCTGAGTCCCAACCAAAACTTCATAAATAGTGTCTTCCTCGGGAATTAGTCCCATTCCGGAAGATGAATTTCCTTGTGGGTCTATGTCAATTACGAGCGTTTTCTTTTCCAAAGCAGCAATTGAGGCGGAGAGGTTTATTGCAGTAGAAGTTTTCCCCACTCCGCCTTTCTGATTCGCAATCGAAATAATTTTTGTCATATATCCTCAATATCCAAAATTAAAGTGTAATTTCCTGTCCGTATTCAAGAACCATGCAATCCTTTCCTAATGCATCCAATTTTTGTTTGAATTGATTCGGATCGGCTTCAATTACCGGGAAAGTATTGTAATGCATCGGTATAGCGGTTACAGGATTTGCCAATTCAACAGCTTTTACAGCATCATCAATTCCCATTGTAAAATTATCGCCTATTGGTACCAGCATATAATCGAGAGGAGTCATTTCCCCGATCAATTTCATATCGTAAAAAAGACCGGTATCCCCACAATGATATACATTTTTACCGTCGGCAGAAATTACTACTCCTGCCGGTTCTCCGGCATACAGACCATCCGGTGTTTGAGATCCGTGATGTGCAATTGTGAATTTTACTCTTCCGAAATCAAAATTGTAACCACCGCCGATGTGCATATTGTGAGCCGTGTAACCTTTTTCTGCACAATAATTAGCCAATTCATTCACGCAAATAAAAGTAGATTTACATCTATCCGCAATAGAAAAAGCATCGCCCAAATGATCTCCATGCGCATGTGTTAAAATTATATATTCTGCATCAATGTCTTCCGCCTTAACCGGCGAAGTAGGATTCCCCGTGAAAAAGGGGTCAATTAAAATACGTTTTCCGGCATCAGTAGTAAGTTGAAAAGCCGAATGGGAAAAATATCGTAACTTCATGGCAATCTCCTTAATTAATTAAGTAAAGATTGAATTATATTATCACCCTTAAATTTAAGTAATTCTTGGGAGATTTTTTGCCTCATTTCGGTTTTATTTTTTTCCAATTTATTAATTAATTTTTTCGGAATATCTAATTGAACGTCTTTTGATAATATATACAGCTTTTCGAGCATTACGTCATTATCCCTGGCTAAACCGAATACA
This sequence comes from uncultured Melioribacteraceae bacterium, assembly GCA_964621225.1. Lineage (GTDB taxonomy): Bacteria > Bacteroidota > Ignavibacteria > Ignavibacteriales > Melioribacteraceae > CAYNUJ01. The sequence goes on from CAZULK010000048.1 coordinate 6,107, forward strand.
TCTTGTAATTTTTTTAGTTCTTTTAGTGTATGAGTATAAATTTCTTCGGTGTAAACATTTTTGAACATCTCGTAGGCAAACCTCATCCTTCGTACTGCAATTCGCAGTTTATGCAAATTCTCATCATCCGGATTCTCCATATATTTATCGGCAAGTTTATAAATAACTTTCAATCTCGTTTTGGTAATAATTTTGGCAGCTTTCGAAAATTTAATATTGCCGGTAAGCTTATTTAAATATTTTAATTTATCCATTACTTAAACAATATTTTGATGAATCCAATCGTTGCCTGAAAGTTACGCATTTTTGATGAATCATTCCCATAAATTACCGGAATATCAACCGCACCTATACTAAATCCATTGCGAACCGCTAAAATTAAGTGCATGCTTTCCGCTTCGAATCCTCTCACACCGCTCATCAAACATGGCAAAACTTTTTTTCTGTAACATCTGAATCCCGATTGACTGTCCGGGATTTTAGTACCGAGTTTGGTGGATAACAAAAATGAAGTGATTCTGTTACTCATAATCCTATGTATTGGCATCGTTTTCAAATTGTGCATTCTGTTTCCGATAACAACATCAAATTCATTGGCCTTTTGCAAAAATTGAGGAATTTTTTCGGGTGGATGCTGCAAGTCTGCATCTATTGTTACCACAAACTCAATTTCATCTTTCGTTAGAATATACTTAAATCCCTTTTCAAGTGCGGCTCCTTTCCCCAGATTCTTTTCGTTTTTAAGCAATGTGATGTTCAAATCTTTTATGCAATCCGGTCCGCCGTCATTCGAACCGTCATCCACACAAATTACATGAGAGGAATATTCGAAACATTTTTTAACTACCTCTCCTATAGTTCTTTTTTCGTTAAAGAAAGGGATTAAAATAGCTGTATTATTTTTTGAAGCTAAACTGTTCAAAGAGTTTAAAATAGTTTTTTTCTTTCTTTACATTTAAATTCTTTTCGAGATAAGTTCTGAGAGATTCCTTGGACAATCCCCTTTTCAGTTCTCCGTTATCGGCAATTGAAATTCCGCCCGTTTCTTCGGAAACAATCAGAGAAATCACATCGGCTTGTTCGGTAATACCCAATCCTGCTCTGTGACGCATTCCCAAAGGAATACCGTTGTAACTGGTTTCAGTTGACAGAGGTAATGTACATCTTGCCGCTTCGATAGTATCCCCTTTTATAATCACTGCACCATCGTGCAAAGGAGAACGTGGGAAGAAAATCGATCTGATCAAATTCTTATTAACTTTTGCATTTATCTCTTCGCCCGTTTCAACCACACCTCTGATTCCCGTGGATCGAACAATAACAATGAGCGCACCATGTTGGAATTGGGCCAATTCGAACGCCGTATCTGTTAAAATGTTCGCAACATTTTTTGCATTGGTTTTTACGTATGGTCGTATCAAGGGATTTTTTGCTAAGAGAACCAATAATCTTCTTATCTCGGGTTGGAATAAAATTATGAATGCGATTACCCAAATATCCGAAATCAATCTCAGTAACCATCCAAGGGCTTTGAAATTAGCAGCTTGCGCAACAAAAGAAAGGAAGAGCACAATTACAAGCCCGAGAAATATTTGGCTTGCTATCGTTCCTCTAATTACAGTATACAGCTTGTAAAAAATAAGAGTAACAATTGCAATATCGAGTACATCAACAAATGTTACTGAAAAGAACCCTATTTTGAATAATTCGAACATTAGTTATCCAGCATTCCGGGATTTTTATAAAATTTAAACAATCTTTTCAAATATAAAGCATTTTCAACATTATGTGTACGAATAATTTTGGCTCCCTTCAAAACAGATATAGTTTCTGAAATAATTGTTGGAATATCCCTTTGCTCAACCGGAATATCGAGAGCATTCCCTAAAAATGATTTCCTCGAAAGCCCTATCAATATTGGATATCCCAACCCTTTGAATTCTTCAAGTCTGTTTATTATTTCATAATTATCAGAAAGCCGTTTCCCGAATCCTATTCCGGGATCAATAATCAAATTGTTAACTCCCGTCTTTAAACAAGCATCTATTCTTTCCGAAAGAAAATTATAAACTTCATAAATCATATTAGAGTAATGTACATTTTTCTGCATATCCTTGGGTGTACCTTTAATATGCATCAGTATCATGGGAACATTAAATCCGGAAGCGACCGACAACATCTCCGGATCAAAAGTACCAGCACTTATATCATTGATGATATTTGCTCCGGCTTCCAAAGCTTCTTTGGCAACTGCTGCTTTGTATGTATCAATTGAAATAGGGATGCTTTTATCGAACTCCCTCAATTTTTTAATTACGGGAATTACTCTATTTAATTCTTCCTCAACCGGAATTTTTTCCGATCCGGGACGTGTAGATTCTCCGCCTATATCTATGATATCAACTCCGGCATGAATCATTTTTTTAGCATGCTCAACTGCAAAATCCGGATCGAGATATTTTCCGCCATCGCTAAAAGAATCGGGAGTTACGTTTAGTATACCCTGAACTAAAATATCTTCCCCGGAATAAATCCGCTCTCCTAATTGAATCTTTCGTTTATCGTATTCTTTATAGTTAATTAAAATTTTACCGAAAAGATTGCCCAATTTTTCAAGAGAATTAGAGCTTAGCTCCGAAGAAAGTTCATTTAATTCATAAAATGTACCAAGTATTAGTAATCTTATTTCTTCACTATCATTCCTGGTATAAAACATCAACTTTCTTTTTATGAATATCTCTTTGAGTGAATTGATATCTTCATTCGAAATGCTAAATGTTTCGAGAGCTAATCCCGAAGGGTCGTAAAGTTCACGGTAAATACCATATTCTTTACTATATTCATTGAAGATATTTCTGTCTGCAATATTTACAAGTTTGACAAGCATTTATTGACTAATAATATTTTTTAATTCAGCAGCAGCAGCAGTAATATTTTCAGCTCCAAAAACTGCAGACCCAGCGACGAATACATCGCAACCTGCTTCCGAAATCTCTTTAATATTTTTCGAAGATACTCCCCCGTCAATCTCAATCAAGAAATTCAGGTTATTCTCATCTCTGTATTTTTTGAGAAATTTAATCTTGTCCAATGTATAAGGGATAAATTTCTGTCCACCAAAGCCGGGATTTACAGACATAATCAAAACCATATCGACAATTGGCAATATCGTTAATATCGATTCCACGGGAGTTGCCGGATTGATAGAAACACCGGCTTTTGCACCGCTTTCTTTTATCAAGTTGATAGTTCTATCCAAATGATTACATGCTTCTTGATGAACAGTAATATAATCTGCACCGGCATCGGCAAATTGCTTTATATATTTATCCGGATCTTCAATCATCAAATGCGCATCAATTGGCAACTTGGTAGATTTCCTTGCGGCTTTAACAAGAATGGGACCGAAAGTTAAGTTTGGTACAAAGTGACCATCCATCACATCGCAATGGATCCAATCCGCACCGCCCATTTCCGCATATCTTATTTGATTCGATAATTCGGAAAAATCGGCTGATAAAATTGACGGAGCTAATAATTTTTTCATATCAATTCCTCGTAACTACTACATCTACAGAATCACCAACGGCTATTAATTTGTTTTCGCTGGGATATTGATCCACTATCGTATTGGGCAATAGATTCGGAATTTTTTGATAAGTAATTTTACCTAATTGAAGTGAATTATTACGTAATATTCTTTTTCCCCTGTTCAAAGATTTACCCAATAAATTCGGAACTCTTATCATTCCCAGTTTTGGTCCGACTGAAATACTAATAGAAAGGCTATCCCCTTTAGCCAAACTTGTATCGGGCGGAAATTCTTGCTCAACTACAATATCTGCGGGATATTCCGATCTTACTTTTTTAATTTCGCTGAATTTCAGTCCAAGTCTTTCAACTGTAATTTTTGCATCTCGGAAAGTTTTGCCTATCAAATCGGGTAATTTTACTTTCGGCTCACCACCGGAAACAAACAAATAAATATTCCTATTTTCTTTTACGGTCGTGTTGCCGGAAGGATTTTGAAACATTATATGATCTTTCGGAAAATTTATATCATATCTGGTCCCTTTAATTACAGGAGTTAATTTTAAGGATTCCAAAATTTTGATTGCCTCTTCTTTATGTTTTCCTACTAAGTTTGGAACTTTTACTTCGGGAGCTTCGACGTAATTTGGCATAATATACTTATCGACAGCAAATAGAAATACACCCCCAAATATGATAAGACTTAATATTGTGATAAATGCTTTTTTAATTACTTTCATAAATACCGGATGTCATATTCGTGAATAATTATTTTACAATTCGAAATATAATCAAATATTGAGTGACCATGAAGGAGTTATCGAAATTGATGAGATTTTTATTCAAACAAAAAGGGACGCCATGAATCATCAATTGTTGAAGTAGCATTTTTAATGAACAGTATCCTGTTTGGCACATAAGGTTTTACTAGCAGTTTCATCCCCGCTTCTTCAGGAGTTCTGTCCCCTTTTTTATTGTTACATTTTAAACAAGCACAAACAAGGTTTTCCCATCTATCTTCCCCGCCTCGGGCTTTGGGAAGAATATGATCAACAGTCAGAGGCAAATCATTTCTACCGCAATAGGCACATTTATGCCCGTCTCTTTTAATGATGTTCTTTCTTGAAAGAATTGCATGTCGATATGGAACTCTCACATACGAGTTAAGTCTGATAACTGAGGGTAACGGGAAAGCATGTCTTGCCGAATGTATAAATTTATCTTGCCTCTGGGCAATTACATGTGCTTTCTTCAGGAATAAGAGGATGATAGCTTTTTTAACGGTGCAAATTGCCAAAGGCTCGTAGCTTTGGTTGAGGAGTAAAACTCTCCTGCCCAAGGAACCATTTGTCTTAATTGCAGTTTCGAACCGCACCTCCCGTAATTTTAAGGCGGAAAATAATAAATTTTCTTAAAATAGAAAATTATTTTTCCTTTGTAATTACCCCTCCGGCTAATACCACACCATCCTTATTGTATAAAACGGCAGATTGTCCGGGAGTAATTGCACTTTTCGGTTCGAGAAATTCAATCTCGAATGAATTCTCATCAGCCGAAATAACTTTTGCTTCAGCTCCCCTATCGGAATATCTTATTTTGCCAATTACCGTTTCACCGGGTTCCAATTTTGATACGGAAACGTAATTCACATCTTCAGCAACAAGCCGTCTTTCAAGGATATCTTCTTTATCCGCGATCTCAACAATATTATTTTCCGGATCAATCTTTTTAACATAAACAGGTTTACCCAAAGCCACTCCGAGACCTTTACGTTGCCCGACCGTGTAGAAAGGATATCCTCTATGCTTTCCTATCACTTCCCCGTGATAAACAAGATCGCCTTGATCAATTTTATTTATTTCTTCCGGGACCTTTTCCCTTAAAAATCTTTCGTAATTATTATCCGCAACAAAGCATATTTCCTGGCTGTCCGGTTTATTTGCTGTTTTTAATCCGTATTTTGTTGCCAATTCCCTTACTTCTTCTTTTGTGAAATCGCCCAAAGGAAGCAATGTCCTACTGAGTGATTCCTGGGTAAGTCCCCACAATGCATAAGTTTGGTCTTTTTTATTGTCAACCGAATTGATTAGTGTATACCTTCCCGTGTTTTCGTCATATTCCACCCTTGCATAATGACCTGTAGCCACATATTTAGCATCCAAGGAATCGGCTTTCATGAGCAATTCTTCCCATTTGATTTTCCTGTTACAAAGCACGCATGGATTTGGTGTTCTTCCGCTTAGGTATTCATCAACAAAATTTGTTATAACTGCATCTTCGAATGCTTTCGTGAAATCAACGGTGTAATGGGGAAAATCCAACATGGTAGCTACATTCTTTGCATCAAAAATCGCATCCAAACTACAGCATCCGCTCTCGTGTTTTGGCGCTCCGCCTACTTCCATGAAACCCCAAGTTTTCATGGTAATTCCTATTACATCGTATCCTTTATCTTTCAAAATAGCCGCAGCAACGGAAGAATCCACTCCTCCGCTCATGGCTACTATTACTCTGTTCTCGTTCATAGAATTCTTTTTTCTTATTAATTTGATTCGAAATATAAATTAATCGAAAGGATAATAAAAGGACGGGAAGTCTGTTTAGTATTTTACTTCGACGTTTTCGATTTGTTCATTGCGGGAAAAATAGACCGGCACCTTGGCTTCGAAAGGTTCTTGTAAACCCTTGCAATAAAATTCCCTTTTGAAATAAAGAACCTCAGTATCTTTCATCAGGTGGATGTTCCCCAAAGAAGTAATATTATATTTAATCCGCAGTCTGAAATCATGCGGCATTAAGCATTTGGGACATTTCACACGAATATTTTCAATTTTATAGGGCATACTTGTCTTTTAATAATTTCAATAATATTATCGGATAATATTAAAAAAAGTTTACCCATTCATTTTCGTGTATAAAATTGCCACGCAAACCACATAATTTTCCGAGTGGCTCATGGAGAGCTTTAAATCTTTATCCTCGCCAACAAATTCTTTTAATTTTCCGGATAATTTTACTTTAGGCAACCCCGAAGGTTCATTGTAGATTTCAACGTCTTTCCATTTGAAGTCCTTATTCCATCCGGTAGCCAATGCTTTGGAGATAGCTTCCTTTGCAGCAAATCTTGCGGCCAAATGTTGATCTTTATTCTTCTTCGAAAGAGAATATTCAAGTTCACCTTCGGTAAATATTTTATTTAAAAATCTATCTCCGAACTTTTCAACGCTTTGAGAAATCCGTTCGATTTCAATTATATCAACTCCAAGACCTAATATCATTTTAATACCCTATAGCTTTGCCATAACACCTTTTATCCGATACACCGAATAATAACCCTTCAGATAATTTTATTGCTTGAATCCGGCCAATATCTGAAATTTTTCCAATGTTATGTCCACGATTAATTAAATTCCTCCTTACATCTTCCGTCAAACCGAATTCGTCGTAGTCGATTCTTTCCGGATACCATTGGTGATGAAACCGGGGTAAATTAACCGCAGTTTCCAAGTCCATATTAAATTTAAGAACGTTAATAATTACTTGCGCAACAGATGTAATAATCTTACTTCCGCCCGGCGCTCCAACCAGTAAATACGGTTTTCCATCTTTCAGTACAATGGTAGGAGTCATGGATGAAAGCATTCTTTTATTCGGTTGAATTGAATTAGCCTCGCTACCAAGTAATCCGAATTGATTCGGTTCACCCGGTTTTGCAGAAAAATCATCCATTTCGTTGTTGAGTAAAAATCCCAACCCTTCTGCAACAATTTTATTCCCATAAGATGAATTCAAAGTGGTTGTAACAGAAACTGCATTCCCTTCTTTATCGACTGTGGCAAAATGAGTTGTTTCCTCACTTTCGTTTGGGAGAATTTCCACAGGATAAATCTGATCCGAAGGTTTAGCATCGTAGCTGATGTTTCTTGCAATTTGTTTTCCATAATCTTTGGAAATTAACTTCCCGGTCGGGACGTTGTAAAAATCGGGATCCCCCAAATGTTTTGACCGATCTGCGAATACTTGTTTAAATATTTCGCTTAGTACATGGACGTACTCTGCGCTTCCCCACTTGTCTCTGTTAAACTCAAAATTATTGAAAGAATTAAGTATCTGAAGCAATGCGATACCACCCGAAGACGGCGGAGGCATAGAGATAATCTCAAATCCATTGAATTCACCCTTAACCGGTTCCCTCTCAACAGGAGAATAATTCTTCAAATCTTCCAAAGAGATGATGCCATTCATGCTTTGAATGAAAGAAACCAATTTCTCGGCAATTATCCCGCTGTAAAATCCCCCGGCACCTTTATCGGCAATTATTTCTAATGTATTCGCCAAATCAAATTGCTTTAATGTATCTCCAAAATGGAAAGGCTGAGATGTATCACCAAAAACTTTTGCGGAAGATGGATAATTTGAAAAATATTTCTGATTGTAGTTGATTGATCGGGCTAAATAATAATTAACGGGAAATCCATTACGGGCTAAATTAATAGCAGGGTACAGAAGTTTTTTCCAATCGAGTTTTCCGTATTTTTTCCAAGCATAATATAAACCGGCAACAGAACCCGGAACACCGACTGCAAGCATTCCTTTTTTACTCTTTTCTTTTATATAATTACCTTCTTTATCTAGGTACATATCCTTGAATGATTTGGCCGGAGCTTTTTCTCGGAAATCTATCGAAGTATTTCGCCCATCTTCTAGATGCAAAACCATAAAACCGCCACCGCCAATATTACCTGCGGAAGGATAAGTTACGGCTAAAGCAAATGCTGTAGCAACAGCAGCATCAATTGCATTACCACCTTCTTTTAGTATTTCCACTCCCACTTCCGAGGCTATCTCCGATTCGGATACAACCATCCCATTCCGGGCTACTATTTCCTGCCCGGCTTGAGGAAAAACTAAAATTGGGAATAAAAATAGGAATATTTTAAAAAAGATCAACGTTCGCATCGACGTTTATTCCGTCTTTTCTTAACTGATCGATCAATATGTTCAATAACGATTTTAATTTGGCAATGGATTCTTTTAAGTCGGCAGAAAGATTTTCATCGTGCAATAATTTACCCAAATTATTATCGTCATTTTTAGTTTCAAGAAGTAATTGATTTGTGTTATTCAACAGTTTCCTTGAATCGGAAAGAACGGTATTTAATGAATCGATCAACAGAATCGTTTTAGGTTTCAGTTCGTTTATTGAAGAATTGGTATTATTGACAAATTCATTTGAATTTTTAATAAGCTCTTCCAACGATGCTCTATTGTCAATCACTAATTCATTCAATAGTCCGGCAAGTTTATTCAGCGATGATGCGGATTTCTTAATATCGTAAATAAAAAGATCATCTCCAACAATGCGGTTAACGCCTTTCAACGTAACTTTAAGTTCTTTAACTGTTTCAATTAAATCGTTTTGAATGCCGCTCAGGGCAGCCATTGCTGTAGAAATGTCACCTTTAAACTTTCCACTTTGGATTTGGGAATAATCCATTTCAACTTTTGAACTACCCGGAAAAACTTCAACCTTTTTACCCCCCATTAAGTCCAACATCATAATTGAAAATTCCGCATCTTGGAAAAGATTAACATCTTTGGGAATATTCAAAGTTACCAACACTCCCGATTCTTCATTTTGAATGCTTTCGACCCGGCCTTTTCTCACTCCATTAATTTGAACTTGATCGCCTACCTCAAGTCCTGCTGTATTGTCGAAGCGAACCATAACTAATTTCGGCTCTTCGAAAGGATTGAAATTTTTTGCCCACCCGATTATCCATACTAAAATAATTAAACCGAATAGAACGGTAATTCCGACTTTTACTTCAGTTTTGGTCTGATTTTTCATATTCATCTAAATATTTTTTTAATTCATTAAGTTCTTTACTATCAAGAACTTTATCGGAAATAAAACTACTAAATTTATTATACATTTCCTCAATTTGGGAAACATCTATTTTATCGATATTTTCGGTTAACTTTTGCTTCAACTCATCGTAATCAACATCCGTTGCTTCAACAGTAACGTCTTTTACTCTATTTGTAACAGCATCAATTAACTCTTTTTCCAACTTTGCTTTCAGGTTGTCTTCGGCCTTTGTGATAAAATCGAATTCGTAATGACTGAAAATATAATAGAGAGCGGCAAAGACAATGATGCCGAAAAAGAACATTTTGGAACAACCTTTAATCATCTTCTTCCACCCTTTCCACAAGCACTTTGTTTATTCGTTTATTACTGATCTCTTTTACTGTGAATTTAAATCCGCCTTCAACAAAGGAATAATCCACATCCGGGATTTCCCCGGCTTGATTAAAAATAAACCCCCCAATAGTATCAAAATCTTCATTTTCGGCATCGAGTTTTGCTTTTAGTATTTCATTAAATTGAGCAACATCTGTTTTTCCCAACACCAAATATCGGTTATCATCCAATTGGGTTATTTCATTTTCCTCTTTATCGTATTCGTCACGAATTTCACCAACAATTTCTTCAATTATATCTTCAAGAGAAATCAATCCTGATGTTCCGCCATATTCATCCACAACAATTCCAACGTGAATATTTTTATCTTGAAATTCGTGCATCAATTCATTTATCAATTTTGTTTCAGGTATAAAATAGGCTTTCCTGCAAATCTTTCTTAAGTTCAAATTTGAGGCTTGCACTTTGCCCAAATAAGGAAGTAAATCTTTTGCATAAAGAATACCGAGTATATTATCCAAGTTCTCTTCGTAAATGGGAATTCTTGAATGTCCGCTTTCTGTAATTGTTTTTAAAGCTTCTTCAAATGTTGAGTTTTCCGGGAGTGCAACTACATCCACACGGGGAGTCATTACTTCCCTGGCCGTAATTTTCTTAAATGTAACAAGTCCGTGAATTAACTCGTGTTCCTCTTCTTCCAAAGTACCGGATTCCACACCTAAATCAGCTAAATCTTTTAACTCCGATGTATCCAATGCGGATTTACTCTTATCGTACTTAAACTTGGAAGTGGAAACCTTTATTGTTTCGGTTAGAATTTTTGCAGCAGGATAAAGCAAAACACTTATCCAATAGAGAGGTATCGAAATTATTTTCGAAAATCCAAGTGGTGAACGGGAAGCGATCACCTTTGGAGTTATTTCACCAAAAATTAAAACAAGAATGGTTATCAATACAATTTGAAGCAACAAAATAAAATCTACTTCATAACCATACTTATGAGCAATATCCAAGGCCAAAGTAACGGATACAATGGAGGTAAGCACATTGAAAATTGTATTGCCGATAAGGATTGTTACCAATAGACGTCTTGGCGAATCCAATAATCTGGCAATATATTTTATAGATGTACTACTATCCTTGGTTTTGGATAAATGTTTTTTATCCAGAGAAAATAAACTGACTTCGGCACCCGAAAAGAGTGCCGAAAATTCAAGACTAATAATTAACAGAATAATTTTAAAGAACCAATCGGTTTCCAAGTATTTGATTTATCCTCAATTGTTAAACAAATTAGAACGGAAGATCGTTATTTTCTTCGCTTGAATCCAATGGTTCGGGGGCCGAATAATTATTTGTAGGCTCACTTGCAAAGTTACCTCCACCCTGTCCCGAAGAATCAAGCGGAATTAGTTTTTCAGCAAAAACTTCAGTAACATAGATGGTCTTCCCTTCTTTATTCTCATAACTTCTTTTTTTCAATCTTCCTTCGACGTAAAATTTTCTACCTTTTTTAAGTTGATCTTTCATATAATCGGAAAGATTGAAAGCAACAACATTATGCCATGTTGTTTCATTTTTCCATTCGCCGTCTCTTGTTTTGTAGCTTTCCGTGGTAGCTATCGAAAAATTTGTAACTGATGTGTCGTTGGCCGTTACTCTGTTTTCACAATCTTGGCCAAGATTTCCGATAAGCTGAATTTTATTTAATGAAAAAGCCAAAGTAAACCTCTAATTTTAATTATTAAAAATTCAAAATATAATTTATCATTTCTTTCGAAAAAGAACAAAAAAAAGAGGATCACACAATAATTGTATGATCCTCCAATCTTACATAAATAAAGATTTTATTAGTCTTCTTTACCTCTTTTTACTGAAGATACTCCCGATACGTCTGTGACTACTTTATCGGGATCTCCGTAATATTTCACACTACTGGCTCCTGAAGCGTCGATTATCAACGATGATCCTGCAAACACTATTGCGTGGGATGCACCGCTCACATCCACATTGACTGAATTGCATTTGAATTCCTTCGCTTCAAGATTGCTAGCGCCGGATATATCGGCAAAGAATCTATCGCATTCCCCCATTAACACAATTTTCCCGGCTCCGCTTAGGTCCACATTAAATTTTTCGGTTGAAATATTTTTAGCCAATATTTTATTCACACCGGAAGATTCTATACTTTTAAGTTCCGGCAATGTAATTTT
>CAZULK010000049.1:0-17973 GCA_964621225.1 uncultured Melioribacteraceae bacterium
TCTTTAGTTTCTGTTGCCAGTTTATCATCAATTTCGATACTGAAAAAGTTTTCTTCTTCATCAGCTAAAAATATTTCATTTCCCATCGGGTCGTAAACTCCGCTTCTGCCGTTATATTCATAGAAAGGGTCGGTACCCGTTCTGTTTACACCAATCATATATGCTTGATTTTCAATTGCTCTTGCTCTAAGAAGCGCTTTCCAATGTTCAATCCTTTGAACAGGCCAATTGGCAATGTTAATAAGCAAATCAACTTGTTCTTTGGCATAAAACCTATATAATTCGGGGAAGCGTAAATCGTAGCAAATAGATAATCCTATCTTTAAATCGTCAACTTTCGTAATTGTTGTTTCTTCGCCCGCAGTATAATGTTGATCTTCTTTTGCATAGGAGAAAGGGTGAATCTTTCTGTATCTGGCAACAATAATCCCGTTCGGATCGAAATGAAACAGCGAATTGAAAACTTGGTCTCCGTCTTTTTCTATCAGACCTACGAAAAGATGTTTGTGAAGTTTTTGTGCCAATTTAATTGACCGGGTAATTGTAAAGCCGTCAATCTCTTCTGCAAATTTTTCGGAATTCATTGTATATCCGGTAAAAGACATTTCCGGTAAAATTACAATCTTTTCATCAAGCGCATTTTTTTCAATCAATTCGCTTACTTTTTCAAAATTTTTTTCTGCGTCTTCCCATGCGGGGGAATATTGAACAATGCCGATTTTCATAAACCCTTCTCCGAATAAATTTCCAATTCTAACTTAATAAAATGAGGATTTATTTAAAAGAATTCATAACTTAGAGAGAGAAAAAATTATTCATAATTTTCCCGGAGCCGATAAATGTTGAATTATGTTTGGACTGCCTTACTGATTTTGGGAATCGGAGCAGCGCTTTACACAGATATCAGCAACGAAACTATTAACAAATATAATAATGGTAAATCAATTCCGGTTCAAATCACTTTTAACCAAAATGTAAACCCGGACGGGTTTAAGTCCCAAGAAGCGGAAATTCATGTTAATAAAGAGGTTTTCAATTCCTTCTACAATGTTTCCGGAACAAAGGAGATATTAGTTAAAGGCAAACTTACGGCTGAGGGCAATAACGGAACTTTTTTGTTGACTGTGAATGATAACACACCGGGTATATGGAAAGAAATGGCGGCAGCGTCCGGCAACGAAGATGATCTTTCAGGTAAATTTACAGGATTGCAATTCAAAGATTCCATTCATGCAATTGCAAATTTCCGTTTCGAAAATGTTAGTTTTATAAAAATGAAAGATGTAACCAATGCAGCTATAAATTATGCTCAGACTGCAGTTACTATTGCATTGGGACTGATAGGAATAATGGCTCTTTGGCTTGGAGTGATGAAAATTGCTGAAGAGGCTGGGTTGATAAAAATAATTGCAAAAGTTGTAAGACCGGTAACGAAATTCCTCTTTCCGGATGTGCCTCAAGATCATCCCGCAATGGGTTCTATGATAATGAATATTTCCGCCAACATGCTTGGTTTGGGAAATGCCGCTACTCCGTTTGGGTTAAAAGCCATGGAGGAACTGGACGAGCTCAACGACCAAAAAGGAGTAGCATCAAATTCGATGATAACATTTTTGGCAATAAACACGGCCGGTTTAACACTCATTCCCGCAACGGCAATTGCGATAAGAGCTGCCTCGGGCAGTAGCGATCCAACCATAATAATCGGTACTTCTATTTTTGGCGCATCTTGTGCTACAATAACGGGAATAACTCTTTCCAAACTCTTCGAAAAATTTTCTAAAGGTTCGGGAAATTTTAAGCAATGGTTTACGGGAAACTTGAAAAAAATTATGATTACTTTTTTCTCGATTATTGCTTTATTTATTTTAATTTCAATAGGAGCATTCAATTGGCTGGGAAATCTTTTCTCCGGTTTCGATGCCGAAACGTTTAAATCAATTGTTACAATTGTATCAACGTTAGCTATACCCGCAATCATTTTTTCTTTTATTCTCTATGGATTCATAAAAAAAGTGAATGTGTACGAATCATTTGTGGAAGGGGCAAAAGAAGGTTTCGATATTGCAGTGAAAATAATTCCTTATTTGGTCGGTATGCTTGTAGCAATTGGAATATTCCGTGCAGGGGGAATGATGGAGGTTCTGCAGAATGTGTTGAGCTATCCCGCACAGCTTGTGGGAATGCCACCGGAAGCTTTGCCAATGGCGCTAATCAGACCATTGTCCGGTTCCGGCTCTGCGGGTGTAATGGCAGAAATAATGACAGTTTACGGCCCCGATTCTTTAATCGGAATAATGGTTTCCACATTTTTCGGAAGTACCGAAACCACATTCTACGTTTTGGCTGTTTACTTCGGTGCGGTTAATATCAGAAAAACGCGCCATGCTCTTTTCGTCGGGTTGATGGCGGATTTAGCCGGAATATTGGGCGCTGTATTTATTGTAAATCAATTATTCGGATGATCTATGAAAGTTTTTATTACTTACAAAATTCCGGAAGCCGGAATTGATCTTCTTAAAAAAGAAGGATTTGAAGTTAAAGTTCATAAGGGAAAAGCAAGCCTTTCCAAAGAGAACTTAATCAAAAAAGCAAAAGATGCTGATGCGATTATATCTTTACTCTCGGATAAAATTGATCCGGAAGTAATTGATAAATTAAATAAATGTAGAGTAATTGCGAATTATGCTGTAGGTTACAATAATATCGATGTGGATTATGCCAATAGAAAAGGAATTGTTGTAACTAATACCCCGGGCATATTAACGGATGCTACGGCAGATTTAACTATGGCGCTGCTTTTGGCGGTAGCGCGTAGAATAAACGAAGCGGAAAGATTTGTGCTCGAAGGTAAATTCGACGGTTGGAAACCGGAGCTGATGTTAGGCATTGATTTAAAAGGTAAAACATTGGGAATAATCGGAATGGGGCGCATCGGTCAAGCGGTTGCAGCCAGGGCAAAATCATTCGGAATGAGAATTATTTATTATTCGAGAACGAGGAAATCCGATGTGGAGAAAGAACTGAAAGCAAGGAAAGTATCTCTTAATAAATTACTTAAAGAGAGTGACGTAATATCAATTCATACTCCGCTGAATAAGGATACACGTGGATTGTTGGACAAGGAAGCTTTGAACAAAATTAAAAAGGGAGCAATTTTAATAAACACTGCACGCGGCGAAGTTGTGGATGAAGAAGAATTGATCCGACTTTTGAAGAAAAAGCATCTTTTCGGCGCTGGTTTCGATGTTTACACGAACGAACCGGCTATAAACAAAAAGCTACTTTCACTCGATAATGTTGTATTGTTGCCGCATATTGGGAGCGCAACAATAGAAACAAGGAATGCAATGTCGGAATTGGCGGCAAAAAATGTTATTTCCGTTCTTAAAAAGGGGAAAGCAGTTACGCCGGTTCTTTGATTTGATTGTATCTAACTGGATTTATAAGTATTTTTTGAGAAGTTAAAATAAATTACTTAAAAATATGATCATTGGTATTCCAAAAGAGACTTTATTAGAAGAAAAACGTGTTTCGCTTGCACCGGCCGGGGTCAATTCACTGGTTCAGGCCGGACATACGGTTTATGTTGAAACTAAAGCCGGTAGCGAAAGTCATTTTTCCGACGAAGATTATGAAAAGGTCGGCGCTAAAATAGTATATACCGCTGAAGAAGTTTTTCAGCGTGCCGATTTAATTGCAAAAATTTCCCCGCTCACCGAAGTGGAAGCCGATCTGCTTCAGGAGAATCAGATAATTTTTTCCTTCCTTCATTTAGCTGTGGGAAGAAAAAATATCATTGAAAAACTTATACAGAAAAAAATAACTGCAATCAGTTACGAGTTGATTGAAAAGAATGATCAACTTCCCGTACTTCAGGCAATGAGTGAAATTGCCGGTCAACTTTCAATTCAGATCGGTGAAAAATTAATGTCGAGTGATATTCCCGGAAGCCGTGGTATTTTGATGGGCGGCATTACCGGTGTTGCTCCTGCTGCCGTAGTTATTCTCGGTGCCGGTGTCGTCGGTTTGAATGCGGCTCGCGCTGCTTTGGGAAGAGGTGCTCAGGTAATTGTGTTGGATAAAGATTTGCGCAGGTTGCAGAGAATTGAGAATCTTACTAACAGACATGTAACTACAGTTGCCGCAAATCCATATACCATTGCACGCGGTGTTAAATTTGCCGATCTGCTAATTGGCGCAGTCCAGGTAAAAGGGGAAAAATCTCCTCATCTTGTTACCGAGGAAATGGTTAAATCAATGAAAAAAGGTGCGGTAATAGTGGATGTAGCAATCGATCAAGGCGGTTGTGTGGAAACAAGCTATCCCACTACAATATCGGAACCTTATTTTATCAAACATGATGTAATTCACTATTGTGTGCCGAATATGCCTGCATTGGTATCCCGGAGTGCAACTTATGGCATAACAAATGCTTCTCTGGAATATATTATGAAAATTGCAAATAATGGTTTCGATAATGCGGTTTTGGGCGATCAAGGCTTAGCGCAGGGTGTTTGTACTTATAACGGCTATTGCTCAAACGAAATTGTAGCGGATACGTTTGGATTGGAATACAAGAGATTGCATTTTTTTTCGCATAATTAGGAACGGATAAGGATGACACAGGAAGAGATTAGAGTTAAAACATCGTACAAGTCGAGTTGGCTGAATAAATATAAATCGAAAGTTGTTTCAGCCGACGAAGCAGTGAAAGTTATTAAATCGGGTGATAATGTCGTTGTTCAGCCGGGTTGTGCCGCTCCGTTGGAGCTAATCCGCGCTATGGTTAAAAGAAAAGACGAATTATTCGATGTAAACATTTATCATATTTTAATAGTCGGTGATTTGCCTTATACCCAACCCGGGATGGAAAAACATTTCAAGCACAAGGCATTTTTTATTGGTGGGAATACACGTAAAGCAATCAACGAAGGCAGGGCGGAGTTTATCCCAATTTTTCTTTCCGAAGTTACGCTGCTTTTCAAGAAAGGAATCATTTCCTCTGACGTTGCATTGATAAATGTTTCCCCTCCCGACGAACACGGATTTTGTTCTTACGGAATTGATGCGGGTAATATAAAAACACCGGCGGAAAAATCTAAAATAATAATAGCTCAAATAAATGAAGAGATGCCCCGCGGATTGGGAAACTCCTTCATTCATATCAACAAAATAGATTATATAGTTGAACATAACGAACCTTTGATGGAGTTGCCTCAAGTTGATCCGAATGCGGATAAAAGATTGCTCGAAGTATACGATAGAATCGGTTTGTATATTGCAGATATGATTGAAGACGGTTCCACATTGCAGATGGGAATAGGAGCCATTCCCGATAGTGTGATGAAATATCTTAAGAATAAAAGGGATTTGGGCGTTCATACCGAAATGTTTTCTGACGGTCTGATTGAATTGGTGGAAGAAGGAATAATAAATGGTGAGCAGAAAACTATTCACCAGGGAAAAATCATTGCAGGTTTCTGTCTGGGTACGCGCAAAGCCTACGATTTTATAGATAATAATCCGATTTTCGAATTTCATCCTCAAGAATATGTGAACGATCCTTTCATTATTGCTCAGAATAAAAAGATGGTTGCCATCAATTCCGCAATCGAAATTGATTTGACCGGTCAGGTATGTTCAGATTCGATTGGAACTAAATTATACAGTGGAATCGGGGGACAAGTGGATTTTATTCGCGGTGCAGCCCATTCGGAAGGAGGCAAACCTATTATTGCCTTGCCTTCCACTACAAAGGATTTGAAATATTCCAGAATTGTACCGATGCTTAAACCCGGTGCGGGTGTTGTTACATCCCGCGGGGATGTTCACTACGTTGTGACCGAATATGGTGTTGCTCAATTATTCGGAAAAACAATTCAGGAAAGAGCCAAAGCTCTTATTAATATTGCTCATCCAAAATTTAGGGATGAGCTAACAGAGTATGCAAAACAAACTTATCATATTTAGGAATTGATATGGTTGCGGTAATTGGTGACGTACACGGATGCTTTTATACTTTGAAAGAACTGTATAATCAGGTTAAACAGAAGTATAACAATGTTCCGATATATATTATCGGTGACATGGTGGATAGGGGATTGAACAGCAGACAAGTTATGCAATTGGTTATTTCCGAAAGGATTCTTTTTACACCGGGCAACCATGATTACATGTTCTATTCCTTTTTTAAAGAACCATCCTCAATTTTTGCACGTTCATGGGTATTCAACGGAAATGAAACAACTTTGGCTTCTTACGAAAATCACGAGGATCTTATTTTTGATCATATTGAGCATATAATTAAAGCTCCTTTGTTTTATGATACTGAAGATTGTTTTATTTCGCATGCCGGAATTTCATCTACCTATATTACTTCACTTCCGTCTGACTATCAAGCCGATCTTTCGGTATTATATCCCATAATTAGAACGGATCATAAAACGGACAGGGGAGTGTTGTGGAACAGGGACGAATTGCTTGATCTTGGAAAACTGCAAGTGGTCGGGCATACAAAGCAGAAGGAAATTACATACGTCGAAGAGTCGAATGCTCTCTATATTGATACAGGCGCTTGTGTTGGGAACAAATTGAGCTGTGTGATTATTCATAAGAATGAAGTTGTTGATACTATCGAAGTTTCGACCCATATCGACGATATTATTTTGTGATGAATATTTGCCTTGAATTTATACTCGGGAATAAATAACTTTCCTAAATAAATTATTAAAAATCGGAGGTTTTATAGGAAGAAATTTACTATTATTGCGTCTTTAAAATTTAGGTAATTTCATTAGTCCTGTGGTGAAAAATATTAGTAAGTTTTTTCCAGAAAAATTTCCGATAATTATTTTATTATTGGTCTCATTCTATTTTATTCTCTATGCTGCGGATTCCGGTATAGTAGAGAATAATCCTTCTGCCAATTTATCTGAAATTGAATTTAACTTTCCATTTACTTACAACGATACCACATTTGCGGATACAACTCAAACCGATTCGCTCGAATTCGATCCCCGCTCCCTCGATTCGACAGCAAGATTGAAATATTTTCGATTCCAAAGAAAAGATCCTGTGGTTGTGCCTCTGTTCCAAAAGAAAAAATCCTCCTTTTTTCTAAGTCCTTCGGCCAGGCATTTCAGAAGGAATATCGAACTCGATTCAACCGGAAAATATGTGATAATTAAAGAATTGGTTGCGGGTGAAGAAGCAAAGGAATTAATGAAAATTCCTTTGGATGAATATGTGAATTTAAGAATGAAGCATGTCTTGAGAAAAACCTGGGAAGATATCGGGTACAAATATGAAATAAAGGAAGACGCAAACGATCTGGGTAAAATACTTTCTGAAATAACTAATATCGATATTCCTCTGCCGAATACATCTTTTCTGAGTATTTTCGGTCCGCCGAAAATAAATCTTAAGATTAACGGCTCGGTAACAATTCACGGAGCTTGGCGGAATGAAAAAACTGAAGGATTGACTGCATCAAGATTGGGGAACACTCGAAACGAACCCGATTTCAAACAGACCGTTCAAATAAATGTGAAAGGTACCATCGGCGATAAATTAAGCATCGGTGCCGATTGGAACACGGAAAGAACATTCGAATACGAAAATCAGTTGAAACTGAAGTATACCGGTTACGATGACGAAATCATTCAAAGTATTGAAGCCGGGAACGTTTCGCTGCAAACTTCCAGTTTGGTCGGAGGCTCGGAAGCATTGTTCGGCGTTAAAGCCAAATTCCAATTGGGACCATTTACTCTGACTGCGTTGGCTTCTCAAAAGAAGAGTGAAATTCAAGAAGTATCCGTAAGCGGCGGTTCTGAGAAGCAAACTTTCGAAATTCACGCATACGATTATTCGGAAAACCACTATTTCCTCGATACTATTTATGCCAGCAGAAAATACAATATATTCAATAATATTTACGGTCATTCCGTGCCGATTGTCGGTCCAACTGAACTTTATAACCGCGTAAAAGATTTGGAAGTTTGGAAAACAACAACCGGAATCGTAAATACATCAAAAGAAAGAACGGGTAATGCATTTATCAACTTAAGAGGCAGGGTCAACGGTCAAACTATAACAGACGTTTATGACGATTCCTTAAGATCTACTGCCATCACTCAAACAAACGGGCAAAATGTTATTGGGGGAAGGTTTGTAAGATTGATCGAAGGCACCGACTATGATTACGATCCTTACGCGGGCTTTATTACATTTAAAACACAGATACAACCTACGGATGCTATAGGTGTTGCATATAGAATTGAAGGCGAAAATGGTCCCGATGATATTTATTTCGGTGAATTTATTAAAGAAGTTCAGTCCGATACAGCCAAAACAATAATTCTTAAATTGGTAAAACCACCGAACCTTCAACCGAAATTTACCCAAGCCTGGAAATTGCAGTTGAAAAATATTTATCCCATCGGCGGTAGGGATGTAAATAAAGAAGGATTTAAGATGGACATCCGTTATATTATCGAAGGGCAAGACCCAACTGATAATATAAACGGAAAACCTTTGGTTACCATATTCGGATTGGATAACACAGA
Organism: uncultured Melioribacteraceae bacterium; assembly: GCA_964621225.1. Taxonomy (GTDB): domain Bacteria; phylum Bacteroidota; class Ignavibacteria; order Ignavibacteriales; family Melioribacteraceae; genus CAYNUJ01. Next base: position 8,568 of record CAZULK010000049.1, read on the forward strand.
CGAAAGCGGTACATCCAGTGAGCCGGACGGTGCATTCGATTTCCTTGCCGGGCAAACCATTCTTCCCTCAACCGGGGAAATTGTTTTCCCGGTTCTGGAGCCCTTTGGTAGGGATTTGCCATCGGAATTATCGGCAGACTTGGCATATAATTCGGTTTACGATACTACAAAAACATTTGCTCAACAGGACAGAGCCAAAGATAAATTCCTTTTAACAGGTGAATATTCCGCATCCACTTCATCCGTTTACAATATTGGATTTAACGTTGTGGAAAATTCCGTAAAAGTTACTTTAAACGGGAGGGAATTGAAAGCCGGAGTAGATTATTCGGTGGACTATTCCATTGGTCAAATTATTATTAGAAACGACGCAGCTTTGGTGCCTGGAGCAAATTTAAAAATTACTTATGAGCAGAATGACTTATTCCAATTAGCATCTAAAACCTTGCTGGGTTTCAGAGGTCTGTACGAATTCAACAAAAAAACAAAATTAGGTTTTTCATTCTTGAATTTGAACCAACAGACACTTTCCGATAAAGTTAGAATAGGTGAAGAGCCCTTGAATAACTCTATTCTCGGTTTGGATTTTCAAACTTCTTTGGAACTTCCGTTTTTAACAAAAGGTTTGGACTACATTTTCTCCACCAAAGAAATGTCTAATATCTCATTTAAAGGTGAATTTGCATATATGAGTCCGGACCCGAATACCAAAAAGAGTACTATTTCGAGTGATGGTGGAAAATCCATTGCTTACATTGATGATTTCGAAGGAGCTAAAAGAATTATCCCGATCGGAGTATCCTACACGGGTTGGAGGGATTTGAGTGTCCCGGATAATATACCAACAATTCCGGAACCGTTGGATAAAGATCAATTGATGAGATACAAAGGTAAAAGCTATTGGTATAATGTACTTCCTTCCGATGTTTATGTGGAAAACATTTGGGGAAATAGAAAAAGCGTTGCAAGGGAAGATAGACAAGTTACCGTACTTGATTATGTGTTCGATCCGACAAGGAGGGGAACTTATAATAAAAATCCAAAACTGGATGAGCCCCAAAAAATGTGGGGTGGTATTATGCGACTCCTATCTTCAACCGCAAGTAACTTGGTTGAAGAAAACATCGAGTTTATTGAATTCTACTTAAACTTGAAATCTGTTCCGGATGATGCAAAGTTGTATATCGATCTCGGTCAAATAAGCGAGGATGTTATTCCCAATGGGGTGTTGGATTCTGAAGATAAGAATCAGAATGATTTGGTTGACGAAGGGGAAGATACGGGTATTGACGGAATTACAGATGCACAGGAAAGAGCCCTAGACACGCTTAATTTGGGTAACGATCCGGCGAATGATAACTTTTCTTTTACACTTACTAATAATCCCGATTATTCAAAGATAAACGGTACAGAAGGCAATGCTGCTTTAACAGACGTTGGAAGATTGCCCGACACGGAAGATTTGAACCGTAACTTCACACTCGACAGATTGAACAGTTATTTCCGGTATGAAGTAAAATTAGATTCCACAAGCGACTTTATTGCCGGTGGTGGAGACGGAACGCAAAAATGGTATCTTTTCCGAGTACCTCTGAAAGATTTTAAAGAAAAAATTGGTGATCCTACATTTACTTTGGTTGAATATATTAGATTCTGGGTATCCGGTGTTCAGCAACCGCTTCATTTAAGATTTGCAGAATTGAATTTGGTAGGAAACCAATGGCAGAAAGTTTTGGTCCCCGGTAAAGTGGATGAAAATGATACCGTATTGACAATATCAACAATCAATATTGAAGATAACCCGGAATATTCTTCTCCTCCTGGGGTATTTCAGGAAAGGGATAGAAGTAAGCCGGATCAGGAAGTTTACAAGAACGAACAATCTTTGCAAATTAAAATCAATGAAATGGAACAAGGCGATAACAGAGAGATTGTTAAATACCTTTACCGCCCGATAGATTTGTTCAACTACAGGGAAATGAAGTTGTTCGTTCATGGTGATGCAAATGATGCCGATCCAAATTCGATATCGCACTACGATCCGGATTACGGATATAATGCGGAAGTTTATTTCAGATTCGGTTCCGATTCTCTTAACTATTATGAATACAGGCAACCTGTACAAGCCGGTTGGAAAGAGATTTCCATCAATTTCTCGGAAATTACAGCGATTAAACAGGCAAGAACAAAAATCGATTCGTTATTCCAAATTCCCGTTCCAAATAAGGAAGGACATTATTACGGTGTTCGGGGAAATCCCTCGCTTACAAAAGTATCCTTCTTTACATTTGGTGTTGATAATCCGGTAAAGAATATGACTCTACCTGCCGGAGGAAGAATTAACGGCGAGCTTTGGGTTAACGAACTTCGTGTGATTGGTGCGGACGATACGCCCGGTTGGGCATACAGCACTTCCGGTTCGGTTAAGTTTGCCGATATTATGACAGTGAAAGCAAACATGGCTCAAACGGATCCTTATTTCCATAAACTATCCGACAGGTTTGGTTCGAGAGTTGATAAGAAAAGTTGGGGCGTTGCTGTGGATTTGGATGTGATGAAACTTCTTCCGTTCAACATGAAAGGCAGTAATTTTAAAGTGAATTACTCCCATACCGAATCTGTTGCAAAACCTCTTTATAAACCGGGGACTGATGTAAAGGTTGATGAAGCTGCGGTGTTGGAAAAAGAAAAGTTGGTTGCCCAAGGTGTTAGTCCTGAACTTGCACAAAAATTAGCCGACGAAATTATTTCATCTTCCCAAACAATGAAAGTATCGGATACATGGACGCTATCGAATATCCAGTTCAAACTACCCTACAAAAGTTGGTGGGCTGAAGATGTGCTGAATAATATTGCGATAGGGTTCAACTACAATAAATCATTCGGAAGGAATCCGACTACAGCAAGAACAACAAATTGGGTTTGGAATGCTTCGGCAAAATATTCTCTTAATTTTAGCAGGGATAACTTTTTCTATCCCGCGGATATTCCGGTTATCGGGGAATTGATCAAGTTGTTCAAAGATTACAGAAATGTGAAAATTTATTATACTCCTCAATCATTCAACACGAGTTTTTCTGCCAGCAGAAAAAGAAATTATCAACAGAGCAGACCAAACGAAAGAACGGGTGAAATTCCGGATCCGCAAATTCAGAGGGATTTTACTACTAAAAGAAATATGGCATTCAATTGGAAAATGACAGAAGGTGGATTTCTGAATTTCGGATTGAACTACAAACTCGACATTGCTTCGTCTTTGGCAAATTTACTGATTACACCCGACGGAAAAGAAAGAAGTGAAAAAGAATTGTGGAACGATATTTTCGGAGGAGTTCTGTTCGGCCGGGATTACCAATATTCTCAATCAATCACGTTCCAAACAAAACCTAAAATGCCGACTTTGTGGAACTTGGACAGATATTTTACCATTACTGCCGGTTACAATGTTTCTTATAAATGGCAAAACAATTTTAATCAAGAGGAATTGGGTAGAGGAGCTTCTTTTTCCAACAGAATAAATGCAGGTCTTACATTGAGATGGAAACAATTGTTAGCTCCTTTGTTCAAAACTTCGCCTTCAAGTTCAAAAGTAAATAACCGTAATATCAACAGAGGAAGAACAAGAGGCAGAACTCCAAGAACGCCACGGGTTCAAACTCCTAAAAACAGTGTAGCAGCAGATTCAACAAAAGGAGCAGAGGCTGATTCCACAAAGCCGAAAACACCTGTATTCACTAAAATTGTAGATGCTTTAACCGACGGCTTTAAATGGCTTTTGGTGGACTATGATAATTTTAATTTAAAATTCAGTCAAAATAATTCGCTCGCAGGCAACGGATTGAAAGGAACTGGGACCGGATTTTCCAATTTTTGGGGAATTCGTCAACAAGAAAGGCAAGGACCTTCCCGCTTGTTTATGCTGGGTCTTTCATACGATATCGGGGAAAGAGCTCCAAACGGAACTCTGTCCGATAAATTTTCTCAGAAAAACACAATTAGTTTTAAGACACGCAGACCTCTCTGGGAAGGCGCAGATATTGACCTTAACTGGGATGTAGGTTGGGGTATAAATAAAAATACATCTTTATCGACAGATGAATTGGGAAATGTTACTGTAAATAACTTAACATCGAATGGTACTTTGGACAGGTCGTTTTTCAGTATGCCTAAATTCCTCTTTTTCGATAACGGAATTGCAAAGGTTGCTGAGTTATATAAAAATAACGGTGGGGCACAGTCCGATAACCCGAACGAAACCTTGGCAAACGCCTTTGTGGAAGGATTGGAAACATTTCCGTTACTTTCGAAAATACCTTTGCTGGGGCAATACGCAAAATATATACCAAGACCCAACTGGAGACTTACTTGGAACGGATTGGAGAAGATTGAATTATTCAAAGGATTTGCCAAATCCGTTTCTATCAGTCATGCTTATACTTCAAAATACTCCGAAGGCTGGAGGATAAACCCGGATGGTATTCAGGAAGTACAAACTCAAAAAATTACTTATGGATTTTCTCCGTTAGTAGGAATGAATGTAACATTTAACAAGCTTTGGGACGGAAACCTGTCGGGCTCAATTAAATATTCTACTAAAACATCATTCGATTTAGGTGTTTCTACCAGAAATATAACGGAGTCTTTTTCAAGGGATATTACCGTTACAGCGGCGTTCAATAAATCCGGATTCAAAATTCCTTTGTTCGGACTTTCATTAAAAAATGATATAGAATTATCAGTAAATTACACAAGTGGAAAAAATTCTGTTGTTATTTACGAAATGGATAATTTCAAGGAGGAAGGGAAACCGCAAGACGGTACAACCAGAACGACATTGGAACCAAGGGTTAAATATGTTATGAGTTCAAGAGTAACACTTTCGGTTTATTACAAGAGAACAACCGTTGCACCCGAAGGAGCTTCGAGAATTCCTCCTACAACAACCAACGAAGCCGGTTTGGACGTAAGTATATCAATTCAATAATTTAGAAGGGAATAAAATGAACGGCGCCAAAATATTATGGGTCGATGACGAAATAGAACTTTTGAAAGCTCATATAATATATCTATCCGAAAAAGGGTACGAAGTTAAAACCGCCACCAACGGGCCTGATGCTGTGCGAATGGTTGAAGAAGAATCATTCGACATAATTTTTCTTGATGAGATGATGCCGGGCATTGGAGGGTTGGAAACCCTAGCACAAATAAAAGAGATAAATCCAATTATTCCCGTGGTGATGGTCACAAAAAGCGAAGAAGAAAGTTTAATGAATGATGCAATCGGCAGTAAAATTTCCGATTATTTAATTAAGCCTGTCGTGCCTTCTCAAATTTTGATGGTATGTAAAAAGATACTCGAAAGTAAAAAAATTTCCGGCGAGTATGTGGCCAAGGATTATCTGCAAGACTTCAACCGAATAGCAATGCAGATGTTAAGTATAAATGATTACAAAGATTGGATAAACATATACTTGAAGCTTGTTAACTACGATATGGAATTCGACGAGCACCGCGAAGTGGATTTGCGCCAAAGTCTGAACGATCAAAGGAAGGAATGCAATAAGGAATTCTCTAAATTCGTTGAGAAAAATTATTTGGATTGGATAAATAATTACGAGGATGATTCAACTCCGACTCTTTCCAATCAAATCGTGGAAAAATATGTGATACCGCATGTGCAAGAAAATGATGGACCGGTATTCTTTTTTGTTTTGGATTGCCTAAGACTCGACCAATGGTTGGTATTAGAGAAACATCTTCAGTCAATATTTAATATTACCAAAGATTATTACATATCAATTTTACCTACCGCAACTCCATATGCAAGAAATGCACTATTCGCGGGACTTTTCCCATCCGAGATACAGTCTAATTTTCCGGATATTTGGCAAAGCGGTAAAGATGATGAAAAGAGTCAAAATAAATATGAAAAGGAATTGCTACAACGCCAGTTGAATAAGAAAAATATTAAACTGCGAAATGATCTTAAGTATATGAAGATAATAGATCCCGATGTGGGACGTAGTTTTCAACAAAATGTGCATTCCCACCACAAGACTCATTTAATGGCAGTAGTTGTTAATTTTCTTGATATGATTGCTCACGGTAGAAGCGACTCCGATTTGTTGAAAGAAATCGCTCCGGATGAACCGGCATACCGTTCCTTAACCGATTCTTGGTTTAAGCATTCTTCCTTGCTCGCAACTTTCGAAGTTATTGCAAATATGAAAAACGCTAAAGTTATTGTTACTACAGACCACGGTAGCATTCGTTCACTGAGAGGTGCAAAAGTTTTGGGCGACAAGGAAGCATCAAAAAATTTGAGATTTAAGTTTGGCAGAAATTTAAGAGTGGATGACAAACATGCTCTTTATATTGATAAACCGACTGAATATAAACTGCCGGATAGAGGAAATACGATAGGATATATAATTGCGAAAGAAGATTACTATTTTGTTTACCCCACTGAATATCATAAATATTTGAGTTATTACAAAGATACTTTTCAGCACGGCGGTATTTCGATGGAAGAAATGATTTTGCCGGTGGTTACAATGGAGAGTAAAGCATAATGATTTTCCCATTTGAAAATAATATTACCGATATAAACGACTTGAGGGAAGTTTGTAAACTCTTTGCAGCCGAATTGAAAGGCGGTGAAACTATTGCATTGATAGGGGATTTGGGTACGGGGAAAACTACATTTACAAAAATTCTTTGCGAGTTGTACGATATTTATGATGTCGATTCTCCGAGCTTTGCACTTGTAAATGAATATTACGGTAAAAAAGATTTTTATCATTTCGATTTTTACAGAATTGAAAAGGAAGAAGAGCTTTTCGATTTGGGTTTTGATGAATATATTAACAATTCTGAATTTATTAAAATAATTGAATGGGCGGATATGTTTGAGCATCTGCTGCCTGCAAATAGATATCAAATAAAATTTAATTTAAGTAAAAAAGGAACGAGAACTCTCTTAATTGAAAAATATGAATGAATTATTTCCAATATTGGCAATTGAAACAAGCGGGGAAAGCTGTAGTGTGGCTCTCATGCTTTCGGAAGAAGTATTTTATGAATACAACATTCGTCAAAAGCATGTCCACTCGGAAAAACTGTTGCCGGTAATAAATACATTGCTCGATAATTCCGGACTAAAACCGGAAAATGTAACTACAGTGGCTGTTTCAATGGGTCCCGGTTCTTTTACTGGTTTGAGAATTGGTTTGGCAGCAGGTAAAGGATTCGCATTGGGTGCAAAGTGTAAAATATCTGCAGTGCCCACATTCCACGCAGCGGCCATCTCGATTGCAAATGTATTAAAGGAAGGAGAAGAGTTTTCAATCTTGATCAATACAAATATTGAAGAAGCATATCTATCCGATTTTATTGTGAAAGACGGTAAGCCGGGTATACTTACGGAAACTAAATTGGTTCTAAAAAAAGATATTAACAATTCAATAATATTGAAAGAGAATGTTTACGGAAATGTAGCGGGGATAGATAATATTCATCCTTTGGACTTCAACGCATTAAATGTTGCCAAATGGACTTATTTTTTTGGCAAAGATTTGTTAATTTCGAACTTTGATTTATTAGAACCTTCATACTTTAAAAATTTTGTTGCGAGGATAAAAAAATGAAGAAATTATCGTTGTTCCTCATATTCATTTCATTAGTTAGTTACGGACAAGTTACGGGTCCGAAAATTTCGGCAATGGAAAAAGAATATGACTTCGGTACCGTCGAACAAGGTGAGATTGTTCTCCACGATTATGAAATTACAAATACAGGAGACGATCTACTGGTTATTTCAAGGGTTCGTGCATCATGCGGTTGCACTGCGGTAAAACCTGAGAAGAGCGAATTGAAGCCTGGTGAATCCACAAAGGTTCATGCCGAGTTTAATTCGAGAGGTAGAAAAGGTACGCAAAGGAAGTATATTTATATTTATTCCAATGATCCTCAGACGCCGGAAATGAGACTAAAACTTACAGGTACGGTTGTTGTACCGGATAATGCACCGGATGCGAAAGGTGCTATCTTAAAGTTGGAAAAGAATCAACACAACTTTGGCGATGTTAAAGAAGGCGAAGTTGTTGATGTAACAATAAAATTTAAAAATGTAGGGGACAAAACCCTTGAAATAAAGGATGTTTCAACCTCATGCGGTTGTACTGCAGCAATTTTAAGCAGTAAAATCTTAAAACCCGGCAAGACCGGTCAATTGAGGGTGGAATTTGATTCGTCCAATCGTAGCGGTCATGTTACAAGGACTGTAACTATTACTTCGAACGACAAGCAACATCCAAAACAGACAATTACAATTTTTGCAAACATTACTAAGTAGGAATTATGCCCTGGTTTAAAAGGAAAAAAGAGAATATTTCTCCGGAAAGTAAGAAACTCGATATCCCGGACGGACAATGGATAAAATGTAAGTCGTGTTCGGAAATAATACATAAAAAACAGCTTGAATTGAATTTATGGGTTTGTCCCAAATGCGATTACCATATGAGAATTGGGAGCGATTCATATATAAAAATTCTTTTGGATGACGGTTCATTTAAAGAACTTGATAAAAAGATGCGTTCTGCCGATCCGCTTGAATTTGAAGATTCCAAAAAATATACCGATCGTATAAATGATGCAATTAAAAAGACCGGTTTGAATGATGCGGTTGTTACAGGCACAGGAAAAATAAACGGAAAGAAAGTTGCCTTCGCCTGCATGGATTTCAGATTTATAGGCGGGTCAATGGGTTCGGTTGTCGGCGAAAAAATTGCCAGGGCAATTGACAAAGCTTACGAACAGAAAATACCGATGATTCTTATCTCACAAAGCGGCGGCGCTAGAATGATGGAAGGAGCCTTCTCTTTAATGCAAATGGCAAAAACGAGTGCAAGATTAGCACGATTAGCCGATGCAAAAATTCCTTATATTTCGATTCTTACAGATCCAACAACCGGAGGTGTTACGGCAAGTTATTCCATGTTGGGCGATGTAAACATCGCAGAGCCGAAAGCATTGATAGGATTTGCGGGCCCGAGAGTGATTAAAGAAACAATCGGGAAAGATCTGCCAAAAGGCTTTCAACGATCGGAATTCCTTTTGGAACATGGATTTTTGGATGCAATTGTTCATCGTAAGGAATTGAAGGAAAGGGTTTCCGTTCTGTTAGATATGATGTCGTGACCTTACGGAATTCCTTGCGTTGCAATTCAAAATGAATTTTACCAAAACCAATATTGCATCGTTATTTGTTATAACCGCTGCAATTCTTTGGGGCGTAGATGGTATAGCTCTAAGACCTACCCTTTATACGCTGCCAGTAACTTTGGTCGTATTCATCGAAAGTGCCGTAGTGGCAATAATTCTTACCCCTTTCTTAAAAAAGAGATTT
>CAZULK010000050.1:0-17661 GCA_964621225.1 uncultured Melioribacteraceae bacterium
TTTCGAGCAAAACAGCTCTTTTCGTGAAGATTTAGACTTAATCGATTCTCTCTATTATCATTCGCGCAAAATTGCAGACGACAGAGGCGAAGCACTCTTAATGTTGAGTATGGCTGCATTACCTTTTCAGAAATTTCCCATTAAAGCGCCCATAAGCGGAATGGAATTTGGGATTCCCCTCCCTCAAGGACCGAATAATCTATTCGAAAGAAAAATTAAAAATTTACCTTCCCATTTTCTTTTCGACAGCAGAGGTAACTTTGGCGATAAAGATAAGCTTTCTCATTTTTTCGGGAATGCCTATTTAACTTATACTACGGGATGCTTCACTATTACAAAATTTATGGGTATTTTAGTGGAGTTATTTGAATTCAATTTCAAGAAGAACGGAGAAGTAAACCGGAGAGATATGATGTTGAATTATCTGGGAGGTTTATTTGGTTTGGCATTGAAAAAAAATAATGCTGCTACTCCGAGCGAATTCATAAAACTATACTCATTATTTTACCTACGGATATATATATGAAATCGATTTTAATCATCGACGACGAAAAGCAAATTTGCGAAAGCGTGAAAATGATTCTCGATTACGAGGATTATCATTCCGAATATTCCACCGATGTTGAAGAAGGATTGGAAAAATTAAAGTATAATTATTTTGATGCTCTTCTGCTTGATATTCAAATGCCCGGAATGACAGGTTTTGAAGTGTTGAAATGGATGGAAGAACAGGAGATTAAAATTCCTGTTATTGTTATTTCCGCACATTCAACCCTGGAAAATGCAGTAAAGGCTACAAAATTGGGAGCATTTGATTTTCTGGAAAAGCCAATCGACCGGGATAAATTGCTTATTAGTATTCGAAACGCCGTCGGTCATTCAAAACTTAAAAAGGAAAATGAGACTTTAAAAGAAAATCTCGGTATTGAACAGGATATTATTGGAGAAAGCAAGAAGATCCGGCAAATAATTGAAACTGTCGATAGAATTGCGCAAACCGATGCAAGAGTTTTAATAACCGGTGAAAATGGAACAGGTAAAGAACTCGTTGCCAGAAGAATTCATAAACAGAGTGCCAGGAAAGATTTTCCTATTGTGGAAGTAAACTGCGCTGCAATTCCAAACGAATTGATTGAATCGGAACTTTTTGGACATGAAAAGGGAGCATTTACCGGAGCAGTTCAACAAAGAATTGGTAAATTCGAACAAGCCGATAAAGGCACACTTTTTTTGGATGAAATCGGAGATATGTCACTTCAGGCACAGGCTAAAGTTTTACGTGCAATTGAAGAAGGAATAATCGAGAGAGTCGGCGGAAATAAACAAATTTCTGTGGATGTTAGAATCATTGCAGCTACTAATAAAAATCTGGAAGAAGAAATTGAAAAAGGTAATTTCAGAGAAGATTTGTATCATCGCCTGAATGTGATTCCGATATATGTTCCCCCACTAAGGGAAAGAAAAGAAGATATTCCCCTTCTGGTAGATCATTTCACCAAAAAATTTTGCTCCCAGAATAATTATCCTTTAAAATCATTCACCGATGACGCACTTGAATTATTGAAAAATTTGAGTTGGAAAGGTAATGTAAGAGAGCTTAGAAATATAATCGAAAGAATAGTGATAATGCTGCCTGAAGAGAAAATTGACGCCACTATGATTCGTCCATTGGTTGGTTTACAGAATATCAAGGACGAAAGTTTAATCGATACGTCGAATTCATTTCAGGAATTCAAAGAAAAAGCAGAAAAAGCGTATATAATAAAACAATTGGAAGAAAATGATTGGAATATTTCGAAAACTGCGGAAATAATGGAAATTCAGAGAAGTCATCTCTATAATAAAATGAAAAAATATAATATAAATAAAGGAGAATAAATGAGTACAATATTCTCAAAAATCATCTCCAGAGAAATTCCCGCCGATATAGTATACGAAACTGAAAACGTATTGGCATTTAGGGATATTAATCCGCAAGCGCCGGTACACATTTTAATAATCCCCAAAATCGAAATTCCAACCGTATCAGATTTGAAAGGTGCGGAGCACGGACATTTATTGGGAGAAATGATAGATGCTGCGAATGCTATTGCCGAAAAAGAAGGCATTGCGAAAGACGGATTCAGATTAGTTTTCAACTGCAGGGATAACGGTGGGCAGGAAGTTTACCATCTCCATATGCACCTATTGGGAGGAAGAAAAATGAAATGGCCTCCCGGTTGAGAATTACAACCATGGAGCATGGATTTTAGTCCATTTTTAATGATTTTCAATTATTAGAGATAAGTTCTTCGTATAAATATTGCTATTTTATAAAGGCTTTATCTGAAATATCCTTTCTGTAATAGATACCATCAAAATTTATTTTAGATAAAGTCTCATAAGCTATTGTTTTTGCTTTTCTTAAATTATTTTCTTTTATAAAAGATGTAATACCAAGAACGCGTCCACCGTTGGTTTGGACAACATTTCCCACTTTTTTGGTACCCGCATGAAAAATCATACAATTTTCGTAATCTGTATCAAGTCCCAGAATTTCAAATCCTTTTTGATATGCTCCCGGGTAACCATTGGATGCTGCCACTACACACACGGAAGAACCACCGTTATATCGAACTGCGCTTTTGTCCAAATTCCCTGCAGCGGCGGAATAGAGCAGTTTCAAAAAATCCCCTTCGATTACGGGCAATACACATTGGGTTTCAGGATCACCGAAACGGCAGTTAAATTCCACTACTTTGGGTCCATTTTCTGTAATCATTAATCCGCAATATAAACACCCTTTATAAGGAATTCCTTCTTGAGCCATTGCAGTAATTGTAGGTTCAATAATTTTCTCTTTTATTTCAATCAGCAAATTATCATCAACAAGCGGAGCGGGAGCATATGCGCCCATACCACCGGTATTTTTACCCTTGTCACCGTCAAAAATCCTTTTATGGTCCTGTGCTGCGGGGAGTGTTACATATTCCTTTCCGTCAGTTATTGCAAAAACAGAAGCCTCTTGTCCGGTCATAAATTCTTCGATTACAACATTCTCCCCTGCATCGTCGAATACTTTATCCAACATCAATTGTTTTAATCCTTCGGAAGCAGAGTCAAAATCTTCGCAAATCAATACACCTTTTCCTGCTGCTAATCCGGAGGCCTTCAACACAACCGGGAAATTTGAATTCTTCAGATAATTTAACGCTTCTTCAAATTGGTTTGATGAGAATGTTTGGTAATCTGCTGTGGGTATTCCGTATTTCTTCATCAAATCCTTGGAAAATGACTTATCCCCTTCAATTCTTGCTGCAGACTTCGATGGACCAAAAACTTTAATCCCTTCCTCTTCGAGGTAATCCGTAATTCCGTTTACCAATGGCAATTCCGGACCAACAACAACTAAATCTATACTTTCTTTTTTACAAAAATTTAGAATTGATTCATTATCGGGCAGATTTACATTCTTTGCTATTTTTTCTGTTCCCGGATTTCCGGGAGCACAGAACAATTTAGTAAGTGAATCACTTTGATTGATTTTCCATGCAAGTGCATGTTCTCTTCCGCCACTCCCAATAACCAATACGTTCATTTTAATCCCTTAAAAAGAATTGAAAATCTTTTGTTAATTTCTCGGTCAAATATTTTCTGTCGAATTCACGGACAAATTCTTCATCCGGAACCGGTAATTTATTATTTATAAACTGTGTCGTTATATTTTTCAATTGAGTCTTAATGCCTTCAACATCATCAACTTCACTGATGAAGGAAGCTTTGTATTCTTCCAGCACAGTTCTCGAAATTCCTTTCGATACGGAACCGAAAATCGGCTTTCTTGCTCCAATGTATTCATACAATTTACCCGGAGCAACATTTTCCATTCCAAATTTACGAAGCGTAAACCAGAGAACATCCGATGATATTATCAACCGGATTGATTCCGTATGCTCTAAATAACCGTGAATAAAAACATATTCTTCCAGATTTAATTTTTTTACTAATTTCAGGTTTTCTTTCCTGAAATGTCCCGCAAAATGGAGTTCAATTCTGGAAGCCAAATTCGGATTTTCATTTAACAGCTCTTTGAACGCATATAACAAATATTTGGGTGTTATGCCTTCATAAAATATACCTGAATAGGTAATTCTCAATTTAGAATTATCCCTTTCCAAGGGCTGAATTTTATCAAAATCCTCCTGATCGAAGCCGTGAGTAATTATCATTACATCTTCATGTTTCAGAAGAGGATACTGAAGCAGTAATTGTTCTTTTACATTTCTATTTACCGCATAAACTCTATCGAACTCCCGGATTGAATTTTCTTCCAATGTTCTGTGTCTAAATTTATGATAAGGAGTTGGATAAAAAGCGTACTGATTCCCATACCATAGATCACGGTAGTCTACGAACACCGGCAAATTGAATTCTCTCTTGAGTCTGGCGGCAATTATTTCAGTGGAAAACGGAGGAACCGATACAAAAATGGCATCGAACTTTTCTTGATTTAGGATTTCGGTTATCTTTTTATATGCTTTATTCGACCAGGCAATTTTATTATCGGGAATAAAAAATGTTTTACTTATCCGGTCGATAGTTTTCCTAATAAATTCCCGTGGAAATCCAATTGTACCTTTTTTCTTCAGCAAATTATTGGGAGCAAAACCATCCACCCGAATTGTTCGAATATCGTTTTCCTCCACCTCTTTCATCAAAGAATTGTCGTGAGCAAAATAAGCTGTATTTCCGGTAGTTACAACGGTAGGCTCCCAACCGAACTCCCGCATATATTTACAGAACTTTAGAGTCCGTTGAACTCCGCTCATTCCCATCGGAGGGAAATAATAAGAAATAACCAGAACTTTGAACATAATTATTTCACAGATTTAGATTGATAATTTGGCGCTTCCCTGGTTAAAATTATATCATGCGGATGAGATTCACGAAGGCCCGCATTCGTAATTTTAACGAATTTTGTCTTAGTTTTCATATCTTCAATAGTTTTAGCTCCGCAGTAACCCATTGCCGCGCGTAATCCGCCAACAAATTGATAAATGGTATCGGCAAGTGCACCTTTATAGGGTACACGACCTTCAACACCTTCAGGAACTAATTTTTTAATATCGTCTTCCATATCTTGGAAATATCTATCCTTGCTACCTTCTTTCATTGCCCCTATTGAACCCATACCACGATAAACCTTGAAACTTCTTCCTTCGTAAAGGACTTTTTCACCGGGAGTTTCATCAACACCGGCAAACATACCACCGATCATAACGGAATCTGCTCCGGCTGCAATCGCTTTTGCCACATCGCCGGTTTGTTTGATACCTCCGTCAGAAATTACAGGAATGCCTTTGTCTTTCAGCGCCATATATGTATTGTGTACAGCTGTAATTTGGGGAACTCCTACCCCCGCAACTACACGGGTTGTGCATATACTTCCTGCACCTATTCCAACTTTAACTGCGTTCACTCCTGCTTCGGCTAATTCCAGAGCAGCTTCGGCGCTAATAGTATTTCCGGCAATCAATTGAATATCTTTATATTTTTCACGAATTCCCTTTACCGTTCTAATTACACCCGCAGAATGACCATGAGCCGTATCAACAACAATTACATCAGCACCAGCAGCAACGAGTGCTTCAACTCTTTCCATTGTGTTAAAAGTAACACTCACGGCTGCTCCCACTCTTAATCTTCCTAATTCATCTTTGCATGCGTTTGGATATTTTTTCTTTTTCGAAATATCTTTGAAAGTAATCAATCCTTTCAAAATATTGTTTTCGTCCACTACGGGAAGTTTTTCAACTTTATATTTTTGAAGCAAAGATTCTGCCTCATCCAGCGTCGTTCCAATCGGAGCAGTTCTCAAATTTTCTTTTGTCATTACATCTTTTACCGGAAGATTTACATTCGGCTCGAATCTCAAGTCTCTGTTTGTGAGAATTCCTATCAATCTTCTTTTATCGTCTATAATCGGAATACCGGAAATTCTATATTTCGACATCAAATTCAATGCATCGTTGATTGTGGCATCTTCATTCAAGGTAATTGGATCCACAATCATACCGCTTTCGGAACGTTTAACTTTGTCAATTTCTTCGGCTTGTCTCTCAATAGTCATGTTCTTATGAATTATACCAATTCCTCCTTGAGCAGCCATTGCAATCGCCATGCGGGCTTCCGTCACCGTATCCATCGCAGCCGAAAGGAAAGGAACATTAAGTTCAATATCAGTCGTTAGTTTAGTCCTCAAATCTGTTTCCCTCGGCAATACTGATGATTTAGCCGGGACTAACAATACATCATCAAATGTTAAACCTTCATATAAAATTTTATCTTCCATTATTTCTCCAATTTACTATTATTCAAAAGCTGACAAACCGGTAATATCTTCACCAACGATCAAAGTATGCATTTCGTGAGTGCCTTCGTAAGTATAGACTGATTCCAAATTTGCTGCATGACGCATAACAGGATATTCGCCTAAAATACCGTTTGCTCCAAGAATTGATCTACTCATTCTGGCTATTTCCAGAGCTTTCTCGCAATTATTTCTTTTTGCCATAGAAATTTGAGTATGTTTGGCTTTCCCTTCGTCTTTAAGTTGAGCTAATCTGTAAGTTAACAATTGTGCTTTAGTAATTTCCGAAAGCATGTAAACTAATTTTGATTGCGTTATTTGATAACCTGCAATTGGTTTGCTGAATTGAATTCTGCTCTTAGCATATTCAAGTGCTGTATTGTAACATTCCATCATGGAACCGATTACACCCCAGGCAATGCCATAACGCGCTTGATTTAAGCACATCAGCGGGCTTTTAAGTCCGGAGGAGTTTTCAAGAAAATTCTCTTCCGGAACAAAAACATCTTGGAAAATTAGTTCACTCGTTACCGAAGCTCTTAGGGAATGTTTACCTTTCATTTCGGGAGCGGAAAATCCTTCAAATTCTTTTTCAACAATAAAACCATGAACCTTTCCGTCGAGTTTAGCCCAAACTACAGCGATGTCTG
The DNA here is from genome assembly GCA_964621225.1 of uncultured Melioribacteraceae bacterium. Taxonomy (GTDB): domain Bacteria; phylum Bacteroidota; class Ignavibacteria; order Ignavibacteriales; family Melioribacteraceae; genus CAYNUJ01. Next base: position 7,000 of record CAZULK010000050.1, read on the forward strand.
CTATTGACCCGTTCGTAATCCACATTTTAGCACCGTTAAGAATATAACCACCATCCACTTTTTTAGCAGTGGTTACCATTCCACCGGGATTCGATCCGTAATCGGGTTCGGTTAAACCGAAACATCCGATAAGTTCGCCCTTGGCAAGCTTCGGCAGCCATTTTTCCCTTTGAGTTTCACTTCCGAAAGTATAAATCGGGTACATTACCAAAGCGCTCTGAACCGAAGCGAAACTTCTGATTCCGCTATCTCCCCTCTCCAATTCCTGCATTGCAAGCCCGTAGGCAACATTGTTCAAACCGGCACAACCATACTTTTCCGGCAGAGTAATGCCAAAAAGTCCGAGTTCAGCCATTTTCGGTATCAAATCGATGGGAAACTTACCTGCTTGGTAGTGCTCTTCAATTACCGGAATCACTTCAGATTCGGTGAATTCCCTAACTGATGAGCGCACAAGTTTTTCTTCTTCGGTTAGAAGTTCGTCAAGGTTATAATAATCCACGCCCTTAAAACTATTCAAAATATAATCCTTTGAGATTTTAGACCGAAATGTAACAATTACGTTTAATTAAACCAATGTAGAAATACGTAAATTATTTTATTTGAATAAGTTAGAGTAAAACAGAGAAGTTTATCAATTTTTGTTTCTCAACAACGAAGAAATGACCTCCTTTATGATCGAATAATCGAATCCTTTCGAAGCCAAAAAATTGGATAATTTCAATTTAATCTTCTGAGGGTCATCTTCTTTTCTTTTTATTTGATTGATCTTTTTTCGCGCAAGTTCTTTGGCAGATTCCAGCTGCTGCTCTTCGTTAACGCATTCATGAATAACTTTTTCGATTATTTGCCGTGATACACCTCTTTTAATTAATTCAGCTTTTAATTTGTTAGTGCCGAATTTCTTCTTATCTAATTTTAATTCCGCAAATTCTATTGCAAATTTATAATCGTCAAGATAATCCCGCTGTTTCAGTTCTTCAATAATTTTATCTACAAGGTGCCGGTTTTCGAATTTTGTATTAAGTTTATCCCTCAATTCTTTTTCCGAATGAGACCTTCTGGCCAGTAACCTGAAAGCACTGTTTTTAATTCGATGTTGCGTGTCGGAAAAAATAAGGGACGATATTTCCTCTTCGGAAACATCATCCCCTTTTCTCAAGCCTGCTTTCACAGCAATTTCGTAAGATAATTTTATTCTTTCGGCATCTTCAAAATAGAGAAAAACATTATTCCCTTTTTTGACCTGCCGGATTAATTTCATTCTTCTTCCGGATTACTTTCTTCTTGAGGAATTAACCCCAATTCTTTTTTAACTGAAATTTCCAATTGTTCTAAAAGATCGGGATTTTCTTTCAACATCTGTCTGAACGATTCTCGTCCTTGGAATCTTTCTTCGCCGAAAGTAAACCATGCACCACTCTTCTTCAATACTCCGGTTTCAACTCCCAGGTCAATTAAATCTCCCGCTTTGCTAATACCTTCGTTGTACATAATGTCGAATTCAACTTGCTTGAAAGGAGGAGCAACTTTATTTTTCACAACTTTTACTTTTGTCCTGTTACCGATAACTTCGTCTTTATCCTTGATAGCTGCGATCCTGCGAATATCCAACCTAACGGAAGCATAGAATTTAAGAGCATTGCCACCGGTTGTGGTTTCCGGATTACCGAACATAACTCCAATTTTAGAACGTAATTGATTAGTGAAAATCACACATGTTTTTGATCTGTTAACAGCACCGGTAATTTTCCTTAAAGCTTGTGACATCAATCTGGCTTGAACACCCATTTGAGCATCACCCATATCCCCTTCAATTTCGGAACGGGGAACAAGTGCAGCAACGGAATCGATTACTATTACGTCAAGTGCATTACTACGAATAAGTGTATCAACTATCTCCAATGCTTGTTCACCGTAATCGGGTTGAGAAAGGAGCAGATTCTTCACATCAACTCCAAGCCTCTGAGCATATGTAATATCGAGTGCATGCTCTGCGTCTATAAATGCAGCAAGCCCGCCTTGTTTCTGTGCTTCTGCAATAATGTGGAGACACACAGTTGTTTTACCGGAAGATTCGGGGCCATAAATTTCCACAATTCTTCCACGTGGTACACCGCCAATTCCGAGCGCACTATCTAATGATACTGAACCGGTTGATATCGATTCCACCTTATTTATAACGCCATCGCCAAGCTTCATTATTGCGCCTTTGCCAAAATTCTTTTCGATACTGAAAATTGTATCTTCAAGAATTTTCATTCTTTTGTCACCATTATCTTTCGCCATTTTTATCTCCTTGTTTCAAATTAAAACTTTTTAGTTTTGAGTAAACACTTCCTTTTCTATTGAGCTCGCTCTTGAACAATGTAATTTTGGAAGCGGTGAATTTAATTTCTTTTATGTCATATTCTAAAAATTTATTAAGCAAATTTAAATTTTCTCTTCCTTTTATTCTCAACAAAGTTAAATGAGGTTTAAATTTTCTTTTATCTTTGTCTATGCCTAAATCTACCAAACAATTTTCTATATTTTTATGAATCTCTACTAATTCGGGTGACTCATTTAACCCCAACCATAAAACTCTTGGCTCACCCTTAAAATGAAACATTCCGAATTTATTAAACGACAAAGGGAATTCTGCTAAATTCATCAACGATCTTTCCAAAGAACTTTTCAGCAGAGGAATAGATTCATTTTCGAAGTCACCCAGAAATTTAATAGTAACGTGGAGTTTATCTCTTCTCTCCCATCTCGGTCCTATTTGGGGATAGAGTTCGCTTCGTATTTTTATAATTTTGTCGAGTATTTCATCCGGAATTTCGAGAGCAATAAATAATCTACTCGTCATACGAAATACCCAAAAGATGCCTGCGCAATAGATCCAATGCTGCTTGGGAAGTTCTTTCTTTATTCATAATTCTGTCATCACCAAAGCGGAACTCCTTTGCGGTACAAATATTTTCATCGCAAACACCAATGTAGACCAGTCCTACGGGTTTATTCTCAGTTGCACCTGTTGGCCCCATAATTCCGGTAACCGCCAATCCGATATCAGTACCAGAGACAGCTCTAACTCCTTCTGCCATCTGACGACAAACTTCCAAAGATACGGCTCCAAAATTTTGAATAAGATCTTCATCAACTTTAAGCAATTCCACTTTTGCGCCGTTGCTGTAAGTTATGAGTCCACGCTCGAAGCAATTACTGCTTCCGCTAACATTAGTAATCCGGTGACTTATTAATCCACCCGTACAAGATTCTGCTGTTGCCAGTGTTAATCCACGGTCTATCAATAATCTAACTAAAACTTCTTCGAGGGTTTCTTCGTTTATTCCGTAAATGTATCTTCCGACTTTACCTCTAATTTTCTGTTCTGCATGTAGTAATTTATCTTTGGCTTCTTCTTCACTTTCCGCTTCCACGGACACCCGCATCTTCACTCCGTATTGGCTTGGAAGGAAAGCAAGCTTAGCTTCCGAAAGAATATCATCTAAATTATCTAATTTTTCATATAAAGTAGATTCTGCAATACCGGTTGTCATTAAATTCTTCATTAGTTTGATTTTGCCGTTACCTTCCAATTTTTCTTTCAATCGCGGTATTACAACATCATTTATCATTGCTTCCATTTCGTAGGGGACACCGGGCATAGAAACAAAAATCTTTTTATCTTTTTCTATCCACATTCCCGGAGCCGTTCCGCGGTAATTTCTGATAACTTCGGCTATCTCCGGAACGAATGCCTGATCTTCGTTTATTTTTGTTAATTCCCTTCCGCGCTTCTTAAACATCTCTTTTATATCGTAGAGAACATCTTCGTTACACACTAATTGTGTTTCGAAGAACTTAGTTATGCATCTTCTGGTAATATCATCGTGAGTCGGACCTAATCCGCCGGTAACTAAAACAACGTCTGCAGAATTGAAGGCTGCTTCAAACTCGTTCATCACATCTTCTTCCACATCACCGACAACGGAAGTTTTTTGAATATGAACACCCAAATCGGTCAACTTACCACCAATATACCCGGCATTGGTATTTAAAGTTTGCCCGATCAGAATTTCGTCCCCAATAGTTATGATGTAAGCTTTCATTGCGTTCCCTTTATATCAAAAAATAATTTTGCACGATGAACATAATAAGCAGAGTATATAAACCACTTACAATGTCATCCAGCATTATTCCCCATCCCCCGCTAAGTTTTTCCAAACGATTCGCAGGGAAAGGTTTTAAAATATCCAATATTCTCCACAAAAAAAAGGTTGAAATTATTAATATTAAATTCTGCGGAATGAATAACAACGAAATCCAACTCCCAATAAATTCATCGAGTGTGAACTCAGAGGGATCTTTACCATATACCTTTTCAAATTTTGTCCCTAATTTTATTCCTATCACAGAAAAAATAACTATCAAAAAAAGAATAATTAATTGATTCTGCACTCCCGGAATAAAATAGATACCAAAAGCTAAAACACTCCCAACCGTACCGGAGGCAAAGGGAGAGAATCCGGAATAAAGCCCGGTTCCCAGTAATATTTCTAATTTATTTAGTTTCAAAATTAAATAGAGATTTTATTATTGTCCGGTTTGAATAAAGATATTGAACGCCGGTAAAAAGAGTGAATGCCGTTACGAATACCATAGCAATATAGATTGCGGTCGGGTCAAGAAGCAGATTAAATATTTCTTCATATGGTGAAAGAATTTCAACTGTTCTTAATACATACAGAACAAGGATGTAATATAGAAATGTCATCTGGAAAAACGTTTTCAATTTTGCGGTATTGCTGGCAGCAAAGAGTTTCCCTTTGTAATCGGAATATGCACGCAGCAGGGTTATAAAGATATCTCTCGTAATAATAATTATAACCATCCATAACGGAAGAATATCAACAAAGACAAAAGCTAAAAATGCCGCACTTGTTAAAATTTTATCTGCAAGAGGATCTAAAAATTTTCCCCAATTTGTAATGTAATTAAATTTTCTGGCCAACCAGCCATCATACCAATCGGTTATTGCTGCTATTAAAAATACTAGTAGTGAAATTTGTTGGAGTAGAGGCTCACCGGAAAGAAAAAGGAAAAAGAAGACCGGGGTTAAAATAATCCGCATAACGGTTAATTGGTTTGGAAGAATCATTCCTTACCTTCCTCCAGAGCGAGTTCCTTCAGAAATTCATATTCGTAGATTCCGGAATTATGACCGTCTTTCCAAATAATGTTTACAGCATAACCGCCAACCGGCTGAATCGCCGATATTTTTAATTGATCATCATTAAATAGTGGAATATAAAATTCCGAATGTTCCTCTCTATCTTTCTTGCAAAATGCGCAAGGACAAGAGCGGCGGAGTGTGGTAAAATTTATTTTATCGATTCCATCACTCCACTCGACTATCAGAAAATTTCCTTCAGTTTTAATGCTCTTCGGTGTCATTAGTCTACAATTGTTCCGGTCAATTTGAACAAGGCTTCTTTATATTTTGCTGCAGTATTGTTAATCACCTCTTCCGGCAATGTAGGTGCGGGAGGTTGTTTGTTAAAATTGATGGAAAGAAGGTAATCCCTCACATACTGTTTATCGAAACTCTTTTGAGCTCTACCTTTTTCATAATCGTCTTTTGGCCAAAACCGGCTGGAATCGGGAGTAAGCAATTCATCAATCAATATCACTTTCCCGTCGTAAATTCCGAATTCCATCTTCGTATCTGCCAATATTATTCCCTTTTCGTCGGCATACTCCGCAGCCTTTTTATATATGCTCAATGATTTTTCCTTTATTTGATCATATATTTCTTTTCCAACGATGGAAATTGCTTTTTCTTCGGTTATGTTTTCGTCATGATCTCCAATTTCCGCTTTTGTGGAGGGAGTGAAAATCGGTTCGGGTAATTTTTCCGATTCTACGAGCCCTTCGGGAAGTTCAATGCCGCAAATCGTTCCCGTTTTTTGATAATCTTTCCACCCTGAACCGGAAATATATCCCCTAACAATACATTCAATTGGAATTACTTCAGCTTTTTTGACGTACATCGATCTTCCGTTCAATTCATCCGCATATTCTTTTGCTTCTTCGGGGAATTCGTTCACATCAGTCGAAATGATATGATTTTCAATTTCGTTTTGGAAGAATTCGAACCAAAATTTTGAAATTTGTGTTAACACAATTCCTTTGTAGGGAATCCCTTCGTTCATTATTACATCGAATGCAGATAATCTATCGGTTGAAACCAGTATGAAGCCATCACCGGCTTGATAGATATCCCTAACTTTGCCTTTTTTAGCAAGTTTTAAATTTGGGAAATTGGTTTCTTTGATCACTTTTGGCATTGAAAATCCTTTCTTTAACTTTTTAATTTAATTTTGAAATATAAACATGCCCTTCCCCTTTTTCAATTTTCATATTGAATATCGAACGAAAATCGGAATAAATTTTAATTTTCATTTTTATTGACGGATTGATATTTTTAATTTCACAATTGAAAAAAATATGATGAAGAAATTTGCAATATCAGCTGCTATTTTAGGATTTATTTCATTATTTCTACCTATCGGATGGGTGAACGACATCCCGGTTACAATCCTGCCTGTATTTAATAACTTTGAAATTAAAAATGTAAGTTACGAATGGATATCTTCGGGTGCATTTTCGATAACATATATAATCACTCTTCCTTTGGTTGTTTATTTTGCTCTGAAACAGAACCGTTTTGCGCTAAACGTTTTAGGCGGAGTGATGATTGTATGTATATTTTTTATTTTTGCGGCTCAATTTATCACATTTTCCGAAGCGGAAAACACGGGGAATTCATTATCCTATAGTATGGGTTATCTACCTTTGATCCTTTCTATATTTTTAACATTCCTTGGAGCAAACTCAGATAAACTTCCCGGGAAAAAGGAATAAGCCAAACATCATTAAAAATTAGTTAAACTTTAATTTTATCATTATGAAATGGAATATAAATTCTGATTAATTTTGGTTAAATTTCGTCTCTTTAAAAATTGTTTTTTATGCATCATCACGACCATAAAAATATCGATAACGTTCAACAAGTCTCAAAAAAGAGATTGGGAATAACCATATTCCTTAACTTTTTGATTACTGTTGTTGAGATAATCGGCGGAATAGTATCGGGTAGCTTATCTCTTATATCCGATGCATTGCACAATTTTAGCGATGGGATCGCAGTCATTCTCAGTTATTTTGCGGTTAAATTGAATGAAAAACCGAAGAATGAAAAATATACATTCGGCTACAAGCGAGCAGAAATATTAACTGCAGTTTTTAATGCTTCCGTGCTAATAGGCATTAGCATTTATCTCTTCATCGAAGCAATTGATAGGTTATCAAATCCCTCCAACATTGATTCGGGATTAATGATTTGGGTAGCCTCAATTGGTTTGGTTGCCAATATCGCAGGCACCCTCCTTCTTAAAAAAGATGCATCACACAGCTTAAATATAAAATCCGCTTATTTACATCTTTTAAGCGATGCAATATCGAGTGCCGGAGTTATTCTTGGCGGATTTGCAATTTATTTTTACGATATATTATGGATCGATCCGTTATTAACAATTTTAATTTCGGCTTACATAATTAAGGAAAGCTATGAAATAGTTAAAGAATCGATTACTGTGCTTATGATGGCGACTCCCCCGAATATATCTGCCGGTGAAATTGAATCCCGCCTTCAAGAATTTGACGAAATCAAAAATATCCACCATATGCATATTTGGAGAATAAATGAAAAGGATATTCATTTCGAAGCACACGTCGAAGTCCCTAATGTTCAAGTAAGTGAAACGGAAAAAATACTTGAAAATATAGAAGATGTAATGAGTAAAGAATTTGGTATTAAACATGTTACTATCCAGTTTGAATGTGATAGATGCGAAGAAAAAAAGATAGTATAAACTGAATGTATTTTTAATCGATAATAAGTTAGAATTATGAAAAAAAATATCTTGTTTCTGATAATTTTGTTTCTTCTTTCTCCTGCTTTATTCGAAGCCCAGGAATACAATTTTATTACCTTTTCCACAGAACACGGCATTGTTAATCCGATTATATATGACATAGATCAAACCTCGCTGGGTACAATTGTATTAGCTACCCAAGGAGGAGTGGAATTTTTCAATGGTCACAATTTTACCCACTACGGAACAGCAGACGGACTTCCCTCGAACGAGGTCCTGTCGGTATGTGTTGATGAGAATAATAGAGTTTTGATAGGTACAAGAAACGGCGCCGCATTGTACAAACATGGGAAAATCACTAACATAAATAATACCGATTCAACTAAAAATTTTTATGTGGCAAATATCGTTCGTAGGGACAGTGCTATTTATTTCTGTTCATCCAAAGGATTTTTTATTTATAAGAATGAAATATTGGAACGCATCCCATTTTTAGATTTATTCGATGATGTAAAGGTTTACGATATTCAATTTTTAGATGGCGGAAAGATCTGGGTTGCAACCGAAAACGGGCCTTATTATTTTGCAAATAATTCATTTAATCATTCCATTACTTCCGACAAAGTTTACAGAATAGTCAAACGGGATGATAAATTATATTTTATTACTACTAATGGCCTCTACGAAAAGAGTATCGGAGAGAATAAAGTTGAATATTACTCAACTAAAAATGGTCTGGAAAGTAATTTAATCTTCCAAGGAATTGTTGCAAGTGATAACAATCTTTGGTTAGCTACAGATTTAGGCCTCTCAATCTACGATGGTAAAAAATTCAAGAATATTAATCGCAACAAAGGGCTTATTACCGATTTGGTATATTCTGTATTCGAGGATGCAGACAGAAATATCTGGATCGGAACATCACACGGATTGGTTCTATTTAAGCGTCAACAAATTTATCTCTATTCGAATAGAGAAGGATTAAAAGCTCCCGTCTGGAACATTTATCCAAAGGGTGAAGATAATTTTCTTTTAGGTACTGATGGAAATGGATTGGTTGAATACAAAGACGGTAAATTTAGACAGGTAAATTTGGCTCCCCTTTCCCCCACTACGGTTTGGGATATAAAGAAAGATAACTTGGGCAGATATTGGCTTGCTACAGAAAACGGAGTTATTATTAAAGACGGTAACACCGTTAAAAGATTTAAGATGAAAGAAAATGAATTGGACGACCAAATATTCTTTATTTACGAAGACAGTAAGAACAATTTTTGGTTTTCTTCTTCGCAAAGTGGTGTCTTTAAATTTGACGGGAAAAATGTAAAAGTTTTTAATCGTGAAAACGGGCTAAATCATAATACGGTTTATTTGGTAAGAGAAGATTATGAAGGAAACATCTGGGTATGTTCCGAGCGCGGGCTAAATAAAATTGTAAATGACAAAATAGTTCCTTTCCCCGGCGATTCTACACTGATGGTCAGTAATATTACTTCCATCCTTTTTGACATGCAGGGTAATATCATTTTAGGAACTTACCAGAGAGGAATTTATATTCTTCATTTCGATCGGGAAAAAAATAGTTATTCCATAGATAAAATATCAAAAGCGGACGGCTTGAACGATAACTCTATCATGTTCATGGAAAGGGATATAAATTTTAATTTGTGGATCGGAACAAACAAAGGGCTGAATAGAATAGACCTGCTTGAATATTATTCCTCCGGTAAAAAAGTTGTGACACCGTTCAATGATTGGGATGGATTTTTAGGTTTGGAAACAAACCAGGGCTCTTCCTATATCTCTCCGGATAACAAACTTTATTATGGTACTCCTAAAGGAATGATTGAATTCAATTTATCCACATTCAATCCTCCGGAGAAACTTCATGAGATTGTATTATCAAAAATTAATGTTAATTATAAGCCAATTTATGATTATCCGGATATTGAAGCTGAAAATCGAATGGGTAATTATATGGCGAATCCTAAATTGCCACCGGATTTGAACACAATTACTTTCGAATATTACACAGTTGATTTCGACAACCCGACATTGATGATGTTCGCCACCAAATTGGAAGGCTTGGATAAGGATTTCTCACCCTATCAAAATAAGTTTTCGGTTACATATCCTTCCCTTCGTCCCGGTAAGTATATTTTTAAAGTAAAAGTAAAAAACAGATATGGCATTGAAGAAGATGAGGTGCTTGAATATTCGTTTGTAATAAAACAACCATTTTATACAACAATCTGGTTCGGGTTGATAATTTTTATAATTGTAGCATCACTTCTTGCTTGGTTGTACAAGGTTCAGGTCATTGATTTTAAGAAAACCCATAGAGAATTGGAGATTTTATATCAGCAACGTCTTGCATATGAAAAAGACCTACGTCAATCGCAAGAAGACTATAAAGGATTATTCGAACATGCTCACAACGCAATAATTCTAAGCGATCCGATCACATACGAAATAATTGATGTGAACAGCTCTGCATGCAAGCTATATGGATATACCAAGGAAGAATTCTTGAAACTGACGCTTAAGGACGTAGTTTCAGATTTCGAAACAGCAAAGCATAATGTTCGAATAATAAGAAGAGACGGAAGCGTAAAAGATTTAGAAGTGGTTCACAAAAAGAAATCGGGTGAATTGATGACGCTCTCCATCAATGCCGCCTTAAGCCATTATAGAAAGAATGAGGTAATAGTGGCTGTTCACCGGGATATTTCGGCTG
>CAZULK010000051.1:0-17586 GCA_964621225.1 uncultured Melioribacteraceae bacterium
CCTGCTTGCGGACCGCCGGCTCCCTGTTGCTGATAAATCGACTGGGATACTTCATTCCATACTTTTGTTAATTCTTCTGTAGCAGATTTAATTTTATCTGTATCATTTGTTTTGAGAGCGTCTTCCACTTTCTGGATTCCGCTTTCCAATCTTCCCTTTGCATCAGCAGGAAGTTTATCTTTCAGTTCTTCAATCTGCTTTTTGGTTTGGAATACCATAGCATCAGCTTGGTTGCGAACTTCTGCAGCTTCTTTTTTCTTTTTATCTTCGGCAGCATGTTCTTTAGCTTCGCGTTTCATTTTTTCTATTTCGCTTTGATCCAATCCGCTGCTGGAAGTAATTCTGATGCTTTGTTCTTTACCTGTAGCTTTATCCTTAGCAGATACGTGCAAAATACCGTTAGCGTCGATATCGAAAGTTACTTCAATCTGCGGAACGCCTCTCGGTGCCGGCGGAATTCCATCCAAGTGGAATCTACCTAAAGTTCTGTTATCTGCAGCCATCGGTCTTTCACCTTGAAGAACGTGGATTTCTACAGAAGGCTGATTATCCGCAGCAGTAGAGAATACCTCGCTCTTCTTCGTTGGAATTGTTGTGTTAGCCGGTATCAATACGGTCATCACATTACCCAGGGTTTCAATTCCCAATGAAAGAGGTGTAACGTCGAGCAAGAGTACGTCTTTAACATCACCGGCCAAAACGCCACCTTGAATTGCAGCACCTATTGCTACAACTTCGTCGGGGTTAACGCCTTTGTGCGGTTCTTTACCGAATATTTCTTTCACGATTTGTTGAACTTTCGGAACCCTTGTTGAACCACCCACAAGAATAACCTCTTCAATCTGTGAGGCAGTCACTCCCGCATCTTTCATTGCGTTTTCGCAGGGTATTCTGGTCCTTTCAACCAAATCATCAATTAATTGTTCAAATTTTGAACGAGTGATATTTATGTTCAAGTGTTTCGGTCCGTCTTGTGTAGCAGTAATAAACGGCAGATTCACATCAGTTGAAGTTGAAGATGACAATTCGATCTTTGCTTTTTCTGCAGCTTCTTTCAATCTCTGCAAAGCCATCGGATCGTTACGTAAATCGATACCTTCCTGAGCTTTGAATTCATCGGCAAGATAATCAATCAATCTTTGATCGAAATCGTCACCGCCTAAGTGTGTATCACCGTTTGTGGATTTAACTTCGAATACTCCGTCTCCCAATTGGAGAATGGAAATATCGAAGGTACCGCCACCCAAATCGTAAACGGCAACGAGTTGTTCTTTATTTTTCTTATCCAAACCGTAAGCAAGTGCTGCAGCAGTTGGTTCGTTTATAATTCTTTTTACCGTAAGACCGGCAATTTCACCGGCATCTTTTGTAGCTTGTCTTTGTGAATCGTTGAAGTAAGCCGGTACTGTTATAACCGCTTCGGTGACTTCCTGACCCAAATATTCTTCAGCAGTTTTCTTCATTTTTTGAAGTACCATTGCAGAGATTTCCGGTGGAGAATATAATCTTCCGTCAATCTCAACGCGGGCAGTATCGTTATCGCCTCTTACAACTTTATAAGGCACTTCCGACAATTCAGATTCGACTTCGTCGATTCTTCTACCCATAAATCTTTTAATAGAAAAAATAGTGTTGTGCGGATTAGTTACCGCTTGACGTTTAGCAGGTTGCCCTACCAATCTATCGCCATTTTTAGTAAAAGCCACAACCGAAGGAGTTGTTCTACCACCTTCACTGTTTGGAATAACAACCGGCTCGTTACCCTCCATTACGGCAACGCACGAGTTGGTTGTTCCTAAATCAATACCTATTATTTTTCCCATAGTTTTCCTCCTGTACTAGTTTATTTTAATTTCTTTTTTATTTTCAATTTTCTTTAATTCAATTTTTAATAATCCGTCTTCCAATTTTGCTTTAATATCTTCCTCCGAAATCGGAACGTGGAATTTCACTCTTCTTTCGATTTCGCCGAAATATCTTTCCGAATGAATAGGATTTATTCCATCTTCTCTTATTCTTTTAGCAGATATCAACAATTCACCATCTTCCAATTTCACCCGGAGATTCTCTTTTGTAATACCGGGCAATTCCAGCTCAACAATAAATTTTTCTCCGTTTTCATAAACATCTAACAAAGGAAGATATTTTTTGCTATTTTTGGAATCGGATTTTTCTAATGATTCTGTAAATGTGTCTAATCCGTAATTGAACATAATTTCTCCTAATTTTTGGTTAGTTATTACAATGTACGTGCCAAAAAGTTAAGTTGTTGTAATTCAACGATTTACAGATAAAGGAGAAAAATTATTTGGCAGTAATTGCGTCATTGTGTCAGCATTTAACCCCGTTCTGCCAAAATGACATAAAAAATGAAATATGAGGAATTAATGGAAAAGCAAAGATTATTTAACATCGAAGAGTTTGATATTAAATTAAACACTGAGTTCCTTGCAACGAACTTTGTTTATTGCAACGAAATAGATTCTACAAATGATTTCCTGATGAACAATGATGATTACAACCGTCACGGCACAGTTCTGCTGGCAGAATTCCAAACTAACGGGAAAGGTAGAAAAAGAAGACAATGGAGCAGTACTCGCGGACAAAATCTCACCTTTTCAATTTTGTTAAATAAAAATTTAAAGGGTGACAGAATAAACCATTATAATTTTGGTGCGGCATTGGCATTAGGAAATGCAATTGAGAATCTGTTTCAATTACCCGTAGAAATGAAATGGCCAAATGACATCTTGATCAAAGGGAAAAAAGTTGCCGGCATTCTATGCGAATCGGCTTCCCAGGGAGATAAAATTACCAAGTTGATAATCGGCATCGGTGTGAATGTAAATCAACCCCATTTCCCGGGTAAATACAATTTGGAACCGACCTCTATAAGAATCGAGTTCAAAAAAGAAGTCAGCCGCGAAAAGCTCCTCTCCGAGTTTTTCAATATATTCGAATCAGTTATCGAAAGGATTGAAAAAGCTCCCGAAACAATATTAAATGATTGGCGGGCAAAATGCAGAATGATAGGAGAAAAGGTTCGAATTATTACCGATGAGGGAGAACAATTCGGGAAATTTGAAGACGTTGACGAAAACGGATATTTGATGCTCAGAAAAGGCGATAAAATAGAAAAAATTCATTACGGGGACATCACTTTAAGAAGATGATGGAAGTTTATTTCGATAATGCAGCCACTACCAAGCCCGATCCCAGAGTAGTTGAAAAAATGACGAAATTCCTGAAGGAAGATTTCGGGAATCCGTCTTCAACACATAAATTCGGAAGAAAAGCAAGAGTTGCCGTTGAAGAATCACGGGAAATTATTGCCGAATTTCTGAATGCTGATCCCAGCGAAATTTATTTCACCAGTTCAGGTACAGAAGCCGACAATATGGCTTTGTTTGGCATTGCAAAAACGGAAAGTAAGGAATCGGGCAGAAATAAGATTATTGCAACCGCCGGGGATCATCATGCGGTTATCGAATCTATTGAAAGATTGTCGGAAGAAGGATTTCAAACAGAATTGATCCCTTTGAGGAAAGATTCATCGGTAGACCTTGAGTCATTAAGTGAAACAATTGACAAGGAAACTTCTCTGATCTCTGCCATACATTACAATAATGAAACCGGCGTAATAAATCCCATAGAGGAAATATCTAACATGAAGAATGAACATGCTTTTTATTTTCACACAGACGCCGTGCAAAGTTTTGGCAAAACGAAAATTGACGTCCGGAAATTTAATTTGGATGCATTAAGTTTTTCCGGACATAAAATTCACGGACCCAAAGGGATTGGCGGATTGTATGTAAAATCGGGCACACCTATGGATTCTCTTTTGTTCGGCGGCTCCCAAGAAAGAAATAGAAGAGGCGGAACGGAAAACGTTCCGGGAATTGCCGGATTAGCTGAGGCAGTAAAAATTGCTTCCGCCGAAATGGAAGAAAATCTTAATCATGTTTCAAAACTACGGCAAAGTTTAATCGACGGAATATCTTCCGAATTCAATGAAGAAATTAAAATAAACGACGGTCCGAATTTTAGTCCCTATGTGCTGAGCATAACTTTTCGTTCGGAATATTTCAAGAATGACATCGAAGCAATGCTGATGTACTTGGATATAAACGGAATTGCTGCATCCAACGGGGCAGCATGCGCATCGGGAACAATAAAACCATCGCATGTTTTGCTTGCATCGGGATTGAATGAAAAAGATGCTGCCGGAACAATCCGGTTTTCGTTCAGTAAATTCAACCGGATCGAAGAAGTTGATTATACGGTCGATATTTTGAAAAAGATGGCAGAAAAATTCAGAATTTGAACTACTTCCCCGTGTACAATTCCGAATCCGGCATGAAAGCAAACCAGGCAAATGCAAAGTAATCTCCTGAAATAATTCTTTTAAGTTTTTTCCCTTTATATTCACCTTCTGTGCAAAGCCCGGTAACACTCCATTTGGAATTAGTTTCCTTATCCCAAATATTATCATCCTTATATATAAATTCTAAATACTCATCTCCTATTTTGGGAATAAAGGCTCCTGTACTCCCGACATTTTTTGAAGTCTTAATCATTCTTCTGTCCAATGCGGAAACAGTTTCACCTGAATGGAAAATCACTATTCGCATACTGTCTATAACATCATTAATGACATGTTTTTCTTTTGTAATTGAATAAGGATAAGCTTTCCCCTTTCCGGCTAATTTAATTCCAATCACTTTTTCGTTAGGCGATAACCTTTCATCAATTTTTCCTTTGAACATGAACGGGTTGGTATCGATGTTGTCGTATCCTGTATATGGATTCATCCCGTAAGGTCTTTCAAATCCGGTATCTTTTGATAATACCTTTCCGTTGGGAAAGTTTAACTTAAATTCTTCGAATGAAATGATTTGAGAAGGAATTATTTTTAGTGCGCTCCCTGTGAAATCACCAACAATTGCTTCCCCGGTAAATTGCTGCCAGAAACTATGGGTCAGTGTGTCGTACATTATCAAATCGGAATTTCTAAGCAATCCGGAAACACCGAAAGTTAAGTATAAATTCTTCACTCTTCTATCGAAAGCAATTGCGCTATAACAGAGCGGACAAAATGTTACGATAAGCGGATTGTCTCCTATAAAATCATTCACAATTTCGTGCCAAATTAAAATTTGCAATGGATAAGCTTTCGCAATCCCATTTTGTTCAACCGCAATTACTGGTTCAACCTCATCCAACCACCATTTGGCATCGGCAATAGTTTCAAACTTTGGTTGCAATATTGCGGGAATGCCGTCTTTCGGAGGTCCTCCGCCTATTAACTCATCAAAATCTACGTTCGATCTGCTGAAATTTGTTTTCCAATCTGGATAAACTTTTAAAATATGTGAAATGTCCTGTGAATAAATAATAATTGGAAAGATCAATATGATTATCAACTTTTTCATTTTAATTACCATAAATTTGTGTATTTGGATGGAAGCCAGCCCAAGCAACCCAATAAGCAATGTATGAATCTATCCATTCAAGCCTTTTGCCGGTGTCTATTCCGGATACCACTTCACCGAATAGATCATAATAATTTCCTTTATCATCTCTCATTACAACAGGCAAAGAATCTTTCACAGCAACGAAATTAGATAATTTATTTCCGTTCAAATTATTTAAAAAAATTGCCCCGAATTTTGCTTCGCTGTCACGTACCACAATCAATTCAATAGTGTTTAAAGTATCAATCATCACATCAGGTCCGTCACTTGTTTCATCTAAGCGGTATGCTTTTGCCACTCCTCCGCTTACCACACCTATCACCCTTTCTTTCCGGGGCAATCTATCGTCTATTGGGGATATTGGGAATAATAATGAATTATCATCCTTATAATTTCCGTAAGGGTATAAGCCGTAATTTCTGGAATATCCGGTATTCTCTTGAATAACTTTTGCATCGGGATAAATGGATTGAAATGCTTGCCAAGTCATCTCCAAAACCTGGAAAGTTTCAGGTTTCGATCCGATCAATTCACCGTTAATACTTAATTCCAGCATCTGGCTCCATCTGCTTCCGGTTAGTCTGTCGTAAGGTATCAAATTCGAGTTATATAAAAGTCCGCTGACCCCGAATGTAGTTGTTTTCCCTTTAATTACTCTTTTCCATCCAAGCGCAGAACCTGTCAATGGACAGTAAGTAACCGCAAAAACATTGCTGTTTATCTGGTCATTAACAATTTCATGCCAATCCAGTATAGGATGAGGATAACCTTTCACAATACCATCCTTTTTGACGGCAATTATCAAGTCATCATCATTCATATAGATAATATTTTTTTGATTGTCGAACCAAGGATTCAACAATGCAGGAATACCGTCCTGACCGGGTCCCCCGTCGAACACTTCATCTTTGGGAACTAACCATTCCCCTTCAAGCGTTGGGGCTTGGGAATCTGTGACTTGTTCGCATCCCAATATCAATAATGCTAAAAACAAAACTTTAATTAATTTATACATGTTATCCTTTCTTTCTTAATTCAAGTTAATTGAATGGAAAAGTGAAATTCCAATTGTGTAAGAAGTTGTTAGCTGGGTACCGTCTAAATCTCTAAACACCGGAATTTGCGAACTCAGTCTCGCTATCCAGTTTATATATATATTGAAATTAATTCCCGGTACGATATTTATCCAATCCCCGCCGGTATTCGGGATTTCCGAATTATTGAATTTGTCTCTTTGAGTATTTCTAAATCTAACCAGAAAGGAAAAGTCGGCAAAAGAATCCGTGCGGTAAAACAGTCCGGTTGTCACAACTAATTCATTTCCGAATTTATATCCACCTGTACCTTCACCAAATCTCTCATTGGAAGAATTATTTCTATAGGATAAATTTCCCAAAACACTCAAAGGGAATTCCCCCGAAAATTCTTTTGTAAAGTAAATCCAAAAAACTGAATCCCACGATCCCGTTCCGGGCTGCATATCTGCGGGAATCAGTAATCCGTTAGATTTCAATTGAGAATCTCCAACCGGTAATTTTATTCCTCCGCCTAACGATATTTCCATTCTGTTAAACAGATCCAATTTCCAAACTTTATACTTCACCATCAAAACCACATCACCAACTCCACTGCTTGACAATTCATTTTTCACTCCGCCGGCAGGAGTTATATATCTTTTCTGATTAACAAATGTGGATAACAATGTTGTAGTAATCCTATCTGTTATTCCGTAATTCATTTCAAACAATATTGAATTTGTAATCCTTACACGGGTATTGTCATCAATTTTAATACTTCCCTCATAAACATCGTTCAGCCGGTTATTTTCAAAAGTCAGGTTCAAATCCAACACACCTTCGTTGCCGGAAGAAAGTTCTAGTGAACCTAAAATGGGCGTTCCTGCAGTACAGCATGCCTGAGCGAAAATTACTTTTAAGTTTATGAAGAGTAATATTATAATTAGATTTTTCATAGTGTTTGTATCCTGTATGCAAAATAGTATTATACTAATGCTGTTTCTGTCGTGCTGTTGACAATTGGGAAATTGAACTTAGGTCAATTTTTAGTACATTTATTTGTTCAATTAAAAATTGATAATTAAATTTGAAAAAAATTTAGGCAGATCATGGCAGAACAATCTAAACTTTGGTTTCTGGAAAATTTTAACCTCTTCGAAGGGCTGGGAAAAGAAGAAATGGAGAAACTGAATTCCATTACAACAATGCAAGAAATTGAAAAATCACAGCCTATCTATTTTGCTAAAGAACCGAGTAAATCAATCTATTTCCTTAAACGAGGTAGAGTAAAACTTACCCGTACTTCACCCGACGGAAAGGAAATGATTCTCGCGTTGGTAAACCCCGGCGAAGTTTTTGGTGAACTTTCCATCCTCGACGGCGAAGAGAGAACCGATTATGCAATAGCAATGGATAATTGCCTCATTTGCGCAATAAGCAGAGAAGAATTCCTCAGTTTCATCTCCAAAAGACCCGAGTTAAATCTTAAAATCACTAAGTTGATTGGATTTAAAATCCGGAAATATTCGGAAAAAATTGAGCAATTAATTTTTAAAGATGCAGCCCAAAGGGTTATCACATTCATTTTAGACCAAGCTACAAATTACGGAAAGAAAATTGGGAATCAGCTCTTTATTAAACCTTTTCTTACACATCAGGACATTGCGGAACTAACCGCTTGCTCCCGCCAAACGGTTAATGCTGTTCTAACAGAATTAAGAGAAGACGGAATAATTGACTTCGATAGAAGGAAGTTGGTAATTAATGACGAAGAGGAATTAAGAAAGAGATTAGATTAATTTGTGTAAACTTACTGACAAAACATTACCGCAGTTTAATGTAATTTGCACTAAAAATTTGGCTGATTATGACGTTAACTCTATATATTACTAAAAACTGCGGAACCTGCAATAAAGTTGAAGCTGACTTGAAAAATATTGTAAGTGAATTTCCCGAACTAAAATATTCCATTTACGATGTGGCAGAAAAACATCCTAAAAACCTGGTAATTGTACCGGCATTGTTTCTGGACGACGAGCTTTATTCTTACGGAGAATTCGATACTTCGAAGTTAAAATTCATTATTTCCCAAAATCTTTGATCACTTTGATCCCCTCTTCCATTGAATTAAGTAAAATATAGACGATTTTATTATTTCATTCCTGAATTTATCTCTTTTTGCCATAACCTTTCTAATATTTGTTATTAAATAATTATTTTGTTAGTTTTAACTAACTAACTTTTTAACTAAATGGACATCAATAAATTAATATTAGAATTCAATAATTTAATCTCTTCCAGGAATTCAGATAAGAAGGGAAAAAAGCATCTTTCCGAAGCACAATTGCGATTTTTAAGAGAAATAAAAAAGTCGAATACCACAACAATAACTCAAATTGCAAATCAATTGAATATTAAAAAACCTACAGCCACAATTGCGATCCAAAATTTAATATCGGACGGATATATTGAAAAAGTCCCTTCCCCCGAAGATAAGAGGTCATTTATAATTAAATTATCCCCACTTGGAGAAGAAATTATGCAGGAAATTGACGAAAATGAAAAAGACTTGGTAGATTCGTTGACCAGTGTTTTGACCAAAAAAGAAAAGCTTCAATTCGGGTGGTTATTGAATAAAATTGTAGAATCAAATAAAATTTAATACTAAATTTGGGCATTAAAAATAGGAGTTATTGTCTATCAAAAAAAATCTCGGATATATCGAAGGCTGGTCATCGATTATTCTTAATATCCTTCTTTTCGTATTGAAATATTGGGCGGGGATAGTTACAGGTTCTGTAGCGCTTCTGGCCGACGCATGGCACACATTATCCGATTCTGTTTCCTCTGTGGTTGTTCTTCTGGGCGTTAAGGTGGCCGAAAAAGAAGCGGACGAAAAACATCCTTTCGGTCACGGGCAGGCGGAGCATATCGCAGCAATTGTAGTTTCCGTGCTCCTTGCAGTTATTGCAGTTAATTTTATGGTTGAGTCAACAACCAAACTGATAAATAAAGTTTCTGTGGAATTCGGTCAAATAGCCCTAATTGTTACTATAATCTCACTTTTAGTAAAAGAAGCCATGGCTCAATTTGCATTTTGGGCAGGAAGAAAGACGGGATCAAGCTTGCTCCGTGCAGATGCTTGGCACCACAGAACCGATGCCATATCATCTTTTCTGATTTTAGTCGGTATTTTCCTGGGAAGTTATTTTTGGTGGATTGACGGTGTTTTGGGAAATATCGTTGCCCTTTTTATTCTTTATTCTGCATATGAAATTTTCCGCGATAGCTCCTCTCCTCTCTTGGGAACAAAAATAGACGATGAATTAATTAAAGAAATCAAAGACATCTGCGAAGAGCATGGAATAGAAAGATACAGAGCACATCATTTTCATTTGCATAAATATGGGAATCACATCGAGTTGACATTTCATATCAAGTTCCCCAAAAATAGAACATTGGACGAAACTCACAGCCTTGCCACACTGGTTGAAGAGCAAATCCGGGTAAAATATGGTTATGAACCGACAATTCACATCGAGCCCGAACCGGATCTGATTAGTTAAACACGTAGTTGGCAACTGCCTCCGCACATTTCTCACCGTCAATAGCAGCGGATATTATTCCTCCGGCATAACCTGCTCCTTCCCCTGCAGGAAACAAACCAGCCAAACTTGGACTCATTAATGTATCTTTGTCCCTAACAATTCTAATAGGCGAACTTGTTCTCGTTTCGGGAGCCAAAATAATTGCCTCCTCGGTTATGTATTGCGGCATTCTTTTGCCGAAATACTTCAAAGCCTCTCTTAATCTGTAACGGATTTGTCCGGGAATGATTTCATGCAGAGGAGCAGAAATTATTCCGGGAATATATGAACTTTTCGGAAGGGTTGAGCTTGTTCTATTGCGAATAAAATCGGTAACTCTTTGGGTAGGTGCCGATTGATTTCCCCCACCGAATTCGTATGCAATCCTTTCAAACTTCTTCTGGAATTCCAAGCCGGCAAATACACCGGATTGATCAAATTCAGCAAAATCACTTTCCGTGATTGAAACAACCAAACCGCTATTTGCAAACGGGGAATTTCTCTTCGAAACACTCATTCCGTTGAGCACTAATTCATTCGGAGAAGTGGATGCAGGAATAATAATTCCACCCGGACACATACAGAAGGAATAAACACCCCTTTTATCAATTTGACAAGTAAGATTATATTTAGCCGCCGGTAAATTGGGATGACGTTTGGGAGCATGATATTGTATGGAATCGATTATCGATTGTGGATGTTCAATTCGCACTCCCATTGCAAATTCCTTTCTCTGCATCATAATTTCATTTTCACGGAGCATTTCATAAATATCACGTGCCGAGTGCCCTATGGCAAGAATTACTGCCTTCCCAATGAATTCATCTCCATCTTTTGTTATAACTCCCCTCAAAAATCCGTTCTTTGAAATGAATCCGCTAACTCTTTTATTAAAAACAATTTGCCCGCCGCTATTTAATATAGTTTCTCTTATATTAGCTATTATTTTGGGCAATTTGTTCGATCCGATATGGGGATGGGCATCAAAAAGGATTTCTTCGTTGGCTCCATGATAATGGAGCAAGTTCAATATTCTATCTACATCACCCCGTTTTTTGGAGCGAGTATAAAGCTTACCGTCGCTGTATGTTCCTGCTCCCCCTTCACCAAAACAGTAGTTGGAATCCTCATCCACCTTATGATCCCGCATGATGGCTTTCAAATCCCAGCGCCTGCTCCGGACGTCTTTTCCCCTTTCCAGAATGACAGGTTTTAGCCCTAATTCAATAGCCCTTAGAGCAGCAAATAATCCTGCCGGACCACTTCCGACTATGATTACGGGAGGAGAATTTTCTACATTGGGGAAATTAAAAGCAGGTCCATTTTCTTCCGGAATTTCATTGATATATACTAATAATTTCAGCTTATAAACCGGCTTTTTGCGGGAATCGAGTGAACGGCGCAGAATTCTGAATGAGGAAATATCCTCCGGTGCCAGTTTTAATTTTTTAGCTGTAAGCCGTTTTAATATATCGTAATTATGAATATTATCGGGAAATACCGATATTTCTATTTCTTTTTGCATAATGTCTCCTATTTATGGAGAAAATAATTCAATTAAAATGTAGATTTAATCACGCCACCGTCAACCGGAATTGTTGTTCCGGTGATGTATCCGGCTCTTTCCGAAGCCAGAAAAGCAACCAGATATGCAATCTCTTCCGGTTTTCCCAATCTTTCCATAGGAACTTTTGCCGCCATCGAAGCTAAAACTTCCTCATGACTTTTTCCCGTTCTTTTGGCTTCATCTATTGCCAATTCGTATAAACGGGCAGTTAATGTATAACCCGGTGCTATTGTATTAATGGTAATTCCATATCTGCCATATTGATTGCTAATAGTTTTGGCAAATGCCGTTAATCCTGTTCTGAATGTATTAGATAATAATAAATTATCCACAGGCTGTTTTACAGATAACGAAGTAATGTTTATCACTCTCCCCCAATTATTTTTCTTCATTGAAGGAAGAACGAGCTTTGTAAGCCTCACAGCGCTCATTAAAACCTGGTGGAAACTGAAATTCCATTGTTCCTCAGTTAAATCCTCAAAATATCCCGCCGGAGGGCCTCCACAATTGTTTACGAGAATATCTATATTACCGTATGTTTCTTCGACAGCTTTAACGGTATTTTCCAGGTCTTCGGGCTTATTTAAATCGCAAATTACGGACAAAGGTTCGTTGCCGTAAATTGCAGCAATTTCGGAAGCAGCCCTATCCAAATTTTCCTTATTCGATGAACAAATGGCTACCCTGCATCCTTCATTCATCAATGTTTCGGCTGTAGCCCTTCCTATACCTTTACTCGATGCTGTAACGAGAGCGACTTTATTCTTAAGACTCAGTTCCATATTTACCTCAAGGAAAAATTTTTACAGGACAAATATAATAATGAATGGATAAATAAGAGGAAATGCTCTGCGATATATAATTTATCGCAGAGCAAAAATCAGTTGAATGCTATATCGTCATCTTTGTTTGTTTTTGGAGCTTCCTTTGTTACAACAACATGTTTATTAACAATATCAGCCGTATCTAAAGCAATTACAAGTTCTTCGTTAGTCGGGATTCGCAGAACTTTTACCTTTGAAGACAGAGCGGATAATTCCGCTTCGCCGGTAGCATTTTGATTTAATTTCGGATTGAGTTCCACTCCCATATATTCCATATTCGAGCAGACGGCAGATCTAACAAGCGGAGAATTCTCCCCTATTCCGCCGGTGAATACCAGCACATCGACTCCGCCCATAGCCGCAGCATAGGCTCCAACATATTTTTTAATTCGATACGTAAATACGTCGAATGCCAATTTGGCTCTGTCGTCGCCTCTTAGCATAGCCTCTTCTATTTCACGCATATCGGAACTTTCGCCGCTAACGCCAAGCAAACCGGAATGCTTGTTCAGCAAAGCATTCACTTCGGGAATTGAAAGCTCCTCTTTTGACATAATATAAGTAATCAAGGCAGGATCCATATCCCCGCTTCTTGTTCCCATCAGAAGTCCTTCAAGAGGAGTAAATCCCATAGAAGTATCAACGGATTTACCTCTGTCAATTGCTGCAATCGAGGCACCGTTTCCGAGATGACAAGTAATTATTTTCAAATCGTTATAATTTCTGTTTAATAATTCTGCTGCTCTGTAGGAAACATACCTATGAGAGGTTCCATGGAATCCGTACCTTCTTATTTTGTATCTTTTGTATAAAGTATACGGAATACCATAAATAAATGCATGAGGAGGCATTGTGGAGTGAAACGCAGTATCGAATACACCAACCATAGGTGTGTCCGGAAGATGTTTCTTACAAGCTTCAATTCCTTTTATGTTTGGCGGATTATGTAAAGGAGCTAATTCAATATTTTCTTTTAAGGCTTCCATTACCTTGTCAGTAACAAGTACAGATCCGGTGAATGTTTCACCTCCGTGAACCACCCTGTGACCAACGGCATCTATTTCATTTTTATCCTTGATCACACCATGATTTGGGCTGAGCAGAACCGCAATTACATATTCAATAGCTATTGTATGGTCCAGAATCTCTCCCACAATTCTGATCTTCTCTTTTCCTTTGGGTGAATGAGTTAATACTGCACTACTCATTCCAATTCTTTCTACCATCCCTTTAGCCAGAACATCTCTGCTCTCGGTCTCTATCATTTGATATTTAATAGAGGAACTACCACAATTAAGTACTAATATTTTCATGTCTTCCTATCGTTTAATCAATAATTCTACCGTTTGAATCATATTTGAAGAAACCTTCTCCGGTTTTCTTCCCTAATTTACCATCCCGGACTAATTTTCGCAAGATCGGGCATGGTCTGTACCTTGGTTCTCCCAAAGTCCTCCACAATTGCTCCATCCAAGCCAGTACCTCATCCAAGCCCATATTATCAGCCATTTCCAAAGGACCGATTTTGAAATCATATCCCAATTTCATTGCGGTATCTATATCGTGAGCCGAAGCAACACCTTCAAGTAAAATATACATTGCTTCGTTCAATAGAGGAACAATCGCTCTGGTGGTTACAAAACCGGGATATTCATAAACCTCAACCGGAGTTTTCCCAATTTTTTGGGCAAAATCTTTCACCGTTTTAACCGTTTGATCGGAGGTTTTGATTGCTTTAATAACTTCTACCAGAGGTATCTTCGGAACGGGATTCAAAAAGTGGAGCCCGATGATTTTGTCCGGTCTGTTTGTAACTTCGGCTAATTGCGAAAGTGATAATGTAGAAGTATTGGAAACCAAAATTGTAGATTCATCAATTATCCCGTCCAACTTCTGAAAGATTGATTTCTTCAGGTCAAAATCCTCTGCAACAGCTTCAATAACCAAATCTGAGCCCTTAGCATCTTCCAGTTTAAAGCTCCATTTAATTCTGCTCAAAATAGATTTCATTTCACTTTCGGTCATCGCCCATCTGGAAATTTCGTGACGCATTGTGGTAAGGAGCTCTTCTTTAGCTTTAACAGCAGATTCTTCGTCTTTTTCGATCACCAAAACATCAATTCCGGCAGAGGCAATTGTTTCTGCAATTCCCCGCCCCATTACTCCGGCGCCCACAATGGAAACTTCTTCAATTCTATCCCCGGCTTCCGGTTTCTTCGAATCGGAAATCAGGTCCTCCAATTTTAATTTACTTTCTGCCATTTTATCCTTCCTTATAAATAACGAGACGTTATTTAGAGCAAAATTTGTACCAGTAAAAATACACAAAAATCGACTGGAAAATTAGATTCTTAATAATCTTTTTTATTAAAAATGATAATCGAGAGAAAAAGTGAGAGAATTAGAAAAAGAGCGGAATGAATTAGTACACTGTAATCATTTATTTCTCCCCCTCCGGAAATTAACGTTGTTAAGCTTCCGAGTTCGGAGGTTCTGGGTAAAATATAGTACAACAAATCGGTAACGAACTTCCAAAATGAATTATCGGACAGAAAACCGAGAGTCTCCCTTAGAGCCAAAACAGGAGAAATCACAAAGAAGATTAAATAGGTCAACATCATCGCGAATAGAGAACTTTTTGTGAGGATACCGATCAAAATGATCAATGAATAAAGCACCGCAAATGTCAGTGTAATCGTAAAGATGACCGACAATAATGAAATATCCCAAGAAGCAAACTTTAACCCGATCATTACATAGAGCGCAAATACAAAATATGCGATATTGACAAACACCATAAGAGTAACGCCGAGAAATTTCCCGATTATTATCTCGCTACGCGGTATCGGTTTTGAGAGTAAGATTTCCACACTCCCTTTCTCCAACATTTTGGGGATAAAACTTGCGGAAGCAAAAATTGAAAGGAACAACCCACCACCGAACAATGGGTTAATCAGTATCAATCTTAATCCGTACACTATCCCTTCTTTTATACCGGGAGTTGAATTAACTTTGAAAGCATCCGCCGGTATAAGTGAATTCAAGTCTGTTGAAATAAACAGAATTGTGAATAGGAGCAGAATGAATGTTGAAATACCAAAGAAGGTGACAAACACTTTCCTGGAAATTGCTTCCTTAAAAGTAAATTTCGATATTGTCCAAATTCTGCTTATCACTCTTCCCCAACCTTTTGGATTAAAGAAATAAATTTATCTTCCAAACTCGATTTAACGGGCGAGAAGGATTCCAAATCTGCACCGTTTCCTCTAATTAAATCGAGCAC
Source organism: uncultured Melioribacteraceae bacterium (assembly GCA_964621225.1). Classification (GTDB taxonomy): domain Bacteria; phylum Bacteroidota; class Ignavibacteria; order Ignavibacteriales; family Melioribacteraceae; genus CAYNUJ01. Next base: position 15,755 of record CAZULK010000051.1, read on the forward strand.
ACTATTTAACTCTTCTTTCGATGTTATTTCTGCACTGTATTTCAGCTCGTCAATTTTCTTGAAATTGAATTGCGCTAATTTATTAATCAACTCACTCGATGGATTACTACCGAATTCAAATTGGTATAAATTTTCCTCTTTAGTTAATTCATCCACTTTCCCTTCAAATATCTTCTCGCCATTGTTTAGAATAGCCACTCTGTCAGAAATTAATTCCACCTCGCTCAAAAGATGTGAATTGATAAATACCGTTTTTCCTTCTTCTTTCAGTCTGTTTAGTAATTCTCTTATCTCTTTTCTTCCGATAGGATCTACACCATCTGTAGGTTCATCTAAAATGATTAATTTCGGTGAATGCAATATTGCCTGAGCCAAACCGATACGTTGCAACATTCCTTTTGAATAGCTTTTCAGTTTGGTCTTTTTCCATTTTGTCATTTGAACGAGATGGAGATACTCATCAATTTTTTTATCCAATTCCTTACCGAACAATCCATACAGTTCACCTGTAAATTTGAGGAAATCGTATGCTGTTAAATATTCGGGGAATTTATGATTCTCGGGCAGATACCCTATGAGTTTGCGTATTGAATAATTCTCGGGTTCTGTTCCGAAAACGCTTACATTACCGTTAGTTTTTCTTGTAATTCCTAGAAGTATTTTTATTAGCGTTGTTTTACCGGCTCCGTTTGGTCCGAGCAAACCGAATATTTCACCGGTTCCAATTTGCAAAGAAACATCGTTCAATGCATTTACTTTAACACCGGTTAAAGAAGAATAAACTTTTGATAGATTTTCTATTCTGATAATCGTATCACTCAATTGAACATCTTCCCGGAGCGAATCCTCATTATTGAATAGAAATTTACAACAATCGAAACGGAAATCAAAATTATTACATTCACAGCAATCGCACCGAAGCCGGCATTCCGCCATAGGACGGATAAAAATCCTTCGACCGACCAATAAACAATTGTCATTTTCGAGATCGTTTGCATCCACTCAGGAAATAAAGCAATCGGGAACCATGCCCCACCGACTGCGGACATAATCAATATTATTAATGTGGATATTCCGTTAGCTTGATTCATACTCGATGCAAGTGAAGTAATTAACATTCCGAATGATACCGCTGCCATTGCCGATGCAATGATCATTATCATTAGATTCCAGAAATTTCTGAATATTTCCAAGTCGAACAACAACCATGCAACACCGAAGAGTACCCAAAGTTGAAGAACGCCAAGAATTATGGAGTATATGTACTTGCTCCAAAGAATATGACTTCTCTTTACAGGCATGCACAGCAATCGTTTTAACGTGCCTTCCTGTTTCTCTTCGAACAGCGAGGTAGCAGCGCCGACAATTGAAAACAGCAGAAACATCATCGCCCAACCACCGCTTGTTCTTGCAACTCCGGGATTTTTTACTTCCGTCCCAACCAACTGTTCTTTCTCAATTTTCATAATTGAAGAAATGATGTTCGTGCCTTCTCCACCAGTTGTACTGAACAATTCTTTATCGGTTAATTTTAAAATGGAATCTTTCGGAACACCCCAATATTCCGATATTATACTTGCCATTTCATTTTTGAATGAATTCCCTTTGCGCAGCCCCAATTGCTTCTCCGCTTGACGCTGTAATAAAAGGGGAAGAACCCGCGGCATCTGAGTCATAATTGTTTTTTGAATTTCGCCTTGCACCAACGAATATTCAATTTCATTTTTCGGATCGTACAATATTTTAATTTTAACACTCGATGAAGTATCTGTAAACGAATCTTTGGGAAGGATAATTGCCGTTGATATTTTTCCTGAAGTAACGAATTCCCT
>CAZULK010000052.1:0-17544 GCA_964621225.1 uncultured Melioribacteraceae bacterium
CTACTAATACTGGACAGCTATATATTCATGAATTCACCATCTATATAGAGCTTGGAATTATTTACTGAAGCAACTTGTTTTCCGGTTAAAATCATCTTATCGAATGGTGAATTTTTCGATTTTGATTTGAATTTAGTAATATCCACAGTCCAAACTTCATCCAAATTAAAAATTGTCAAGTTGGCTTTTTCTCCTTGTTTAACGCTTGGAATATCCAAATTCAAAATTTTCCTTGGATTGATAGCCATCTTTTCTACTATCTGTTCCAAAGTTAAATGTTTTTTATGGTATAATTCGTTCAGTGTAACTCCAATTGCCGTTTCCAGTCCGACAATTCCATTGGGTGCATAAATGAATTCGAGTTCTTTTTCCTCAATTGCATGGGGCGCATGGTCTGTGGCAATACAATCTATCGTTCCGTCTTTTAACCCTTCGATACATGCTTCTACATCTTCTTGAGTTCTTAACGGAGGATTCATTTTGTAATTCGGGTTGAATGATATCAAAGCTTCATCAGTTAGACTGAAATGGTGTGGCGTTACTTCAGCTGTTACTTTTATTCCCCTCTCTTTGGCTTTTCGCACTAAATCCACTGCACCTTTGGTGCTGATATGAGCAATATGTACACTCGCTCCCAAATATTCTGCCATTAACAAATCACGCGAAACTATTAAATCCTCAGAAACGGCAGGCAAAGGAGGAAGTCCTAATTTTGTACTCATCTCACTTTCGTTCATTGCACCGTCGGCTAAAGTTTCGTCTTCACAATGCTCAATTATTACTTTATTGAACATAGCTGAATATTCCATTGCGCTTCTGAGCACCGAAGCTGTTTTGATTGCAACACCGTCATCGGAAAATGCAACTACTCCCGCTTCCGACAGTTCAGCCATCGGCGAAATAGCTTCTCCTTTCCTACCCTGTGTTGCCGCTCCGATTGGATAAACATCCACCAAATGGCCGGCAGCTTTTTGTTGAATGAATCTGACAACTTCAGCGGAATCGATTGCCGGGTCTGTGTTCGGCATACATGCTACACCTGTAAACCCGCCAGCAGCAGCTGAATTACTTCCGGTCTGAACTGTTTCTTCATCTTCCCTGCCGGGTTCTCTGAAATGAACGTGCATATCAAAAAATCCGGGAGTAACAATTGCCCCATTCAAATCGAAAACTTTAGATCCATCGTAATCGCCTTTTTCTAATTTTCCAATCTTGGAGATAACCCCGTCTACAATCAGTATATTATCCCCGTTCGCGTTTGATAATGGATCGACAATTTTTATATTTTCAAAAATTACTTTCATCTTCCACCTAATTTTTTGTACCTAATAAATAAAGAATAGCCATTCTAACGGCAACTCCGTTTGTAACTTGGTCTAGAATAATCTGATAAGGTCCGTCGGCAACTTCGGATGATAATTCCACACCACGATTGATTGGTCCCGGATGAAGAATCAAAACGTCCGGATTATTTTTTTCAATTCTTTCCGAAGTGATTCCGAAATAATTATGATATTCCCTGAGTGACGGGATGTTGCTTCCCGCTTTTCTTTCCAATTGAATTCTTAGTACATTAAGCACATCATTATTTTTGATTGCCTCATCAATATTGTGGTAAACTTTTACACCCAACTTCTCAATGTCCCAAGGTATCATTGTTTTAGGTCCACAAACGGAAACAGTTGCACCCATTTTTACCAAACCATAAATGTTTGATAAAGCAACTCGGCTGTGAGCAACATCCCCGACGATGCAAATTCTCAGTCCTTCAATTTTCCCTAATTTTTCTCTTATTGAATACATATCCAACAAAGCTTGCGTAGGATGCTCGTGCCTTCCGTCACCTGCATTTATTATGTTTGCGTCTGTGATTTTTGTCAGATATTGAGGTACTCCGGCGGATTCGTGACGGCAGACAATCATATCGACTTTCATCGACATAATGTTTCTAACCGTATCTTTGAATGTTTCACCTTTTTTCACACTACTTGTAGATGTAGAGAAGTTGATTGTATCCGCTGACAATCTTTTTTCTGCCAACTCGAATGATAATCTGGTTCGTGTTGAATTTTCGAAGAAAAGGTTAACCACCGTCTTGCCTTGTAAAGTAGGCACCTTTTTAATAGGACGCTCCAATACTTCCCTAAAAGTTTTAGCTGTGTCCAGAATAGTTTTAATATCCTCTCTCGGAACGTCGTATAATCCTAATAAATGATTTATTGATAATGACATATTTTAATTACTCACTATTGTTTGGTGATTCAATTAAATAAACTGCGTCTTCCTGGTCTATTTCTTTCAATTTCACTTTCACTTCTTCATTGATCGAAGTTGGTATGTTCTTTCCCACATAATCGGGTTTTATCGGTAATTCCCTGTGTCCTCTGTCGACCAAAACACAAAGTTGAACTGTCTTTGGTCGCCCGAGATCCATCACTGCATCCAGTGCAGCACGTACCGTTCTGCCTGTATACAATACATCATCACAGAGAATAATGTCTTTCTCGGTAAGATCAAATGTGATGTCGGTTACGGAAACTTCCGGTTGCTTTAATCGCATTCTGAAATCGTCTCTGTAAAGAGTTACATCAAGAATTCCCAGAGGCACATCGGAATTATCGATCTCCTTAATCTTGTTCTGAATTCTTTTTGCAATAAACTCGCCTCGTGTACGCATTCCAAGAATGGCAATATTTTCTGCACCCTTATTTTTTTCCAGAATTTCGTGGGCTAATCTGGTAATGGTCCTAACCATTCCCTGTTCATCAATTATTTTTGCTTTTATCTTCATACAAAAAATCCTCCTTGACAATCAGTCGCGGAGGTCTCCATATTGTTTAACAATCTTATTTTAACATTGTTAATCACCTTAATTACCTCTCGGATAATTTTAAAGGGTAAAAAAAAGGACGCCCTTAGGCGTCCTTCAAAAATTAATCTGCAAGAACTTTGAATTCAATTCGTCTGTTCATCGCTCTGCCGTCGGCAGTTTTGTTGTCTGCAATCGGGTTCTTAGAACCAAATCCCTTAACAGTCAATCTGCTTGCAGAAACACCATGAGCAACTAAGTAATTCTTAACAGTTTTTGCTCTTTTTTCGGAAAGTTTAACATTGTAGCTTTCCGGTCCGACAGAATCAGTGTAACCTTGAATTTCAACTTTCATATCCGGATTCTGTAACAATACTTGTACAGCATGGAAAAGAATCGGATAACTTTCTTGAGTCAATCTAGCAGAGTTGAAATCGAAGTTTACGCCAACCAATACCCAACGGTTTCCTTTGGGTTCTTTTTCAACAACAACTTCTTTAACAACTTCGCGAGGTATATATTTTTTAACTATGCTTTCAATTCTTTCGTAGTCAACCGGATCAGGCATTTCTTCCAAACGGATACCTTCGTACAATTGGCAAAGTTTGCTCGGTTCGCCTTTTTTGAAATAATAATTCAAACCGATATCGAAGAACATATAAGCATTTTCGGGAGATCCCAATAAACCTCCGGCAGAAACGCCGTTTACACCTTCGAACACACCATTTGACATTGTATGATAAGCCAATTCGGTTTTAAGATTCCATTTCTCATTGAGTTTGAATTCAACTCCAAAGGAACCACCGATTTCGTAGTCAAGGTTACTGTCTTTTGCACCATTGGTATAAGATGCATAACCGTAACCAACACCAACAGTTGCGAAAGGAGAAACACTTTCACAAGGAACGAAATAGTAAACAAGGTCTAAATTTCCCAAAACGGCAAAAGTACTAACTTCAGTACCACCGGTAGTGCCTTTGAAACTTAATGCACTAAGACCCAATCTTCCGCCCACATGTTCGGAAAAGTTTTTTTGAAAATGCAAATAACCGCCGAATGCAACTTCATCTCTGTTATAATTTGCATTTATCATTCTTGGATAGCGGAAACCAAATCCGAAATTCCATGAATTTTTGGCTAATTGTGCATAAGCCGCGTCACCAAGTAAAAATATGGCAACAATAAATAATGTGGTGAGTTTTTTCATAGAGGAACCTCTTTATAATTATGATACAATAACAAAATCATCTATTTTTCTTTTTACTTCATACATATTTAAGAAAAATTCAAACTTTTTGCAAGTAAATTTACTAAAATTATTGTTATATAATAAATTATCCGTGTAATTTAAAGCACATATATTTATTTGAAAATATGCCGCAATTTAATATTTTTCGTTTCTCATTTTTGAAATTTTGATATTCGGGGTGTGGCGCAGCCCGGTTAGCGCGCTTCGTTCGGGACGAAGAGGTCGGGAGTTCGAATCTCCCCACCCCGACACTATCTTAAAACTTTCATTAATATATATCCAATTATTATAATACCCCCCACTATTAACATCAGCATTTTATTTCGCCTTGCTTTTCTTTTCGATTCCCTGCTTGCCTCTTTCTGTTCCTTATTAATATAATCACCTTGTTTAGGATTCCAGTTTTTAAATTCTTCGTAGTCCGCCATAGTCACAATTTTTTAATTTGAAGTTTATCTAAAATAACCAATTTAATTTCTATCCCAAATAGGCTGTTCGAATTTTTTCTTTATCCAGCGAATCGACCAGCGCAAATTCTTCCTCGGTAATTTTTTCCACATCACCGAAATACTGATTTTCCGAAGAATCTTTTTCGAGCGATACATTTATTTCTTTTGCAGATAGTACTGCCAATTTTTCCACCACCAAATTAAAACCGTTTTCCATATCAACTATTCCCTGCAAAAGATACGGTCCCATAGACATTGTTAAATCCGCCACCTGCGAATAAACCTTGGGGAAAAGCACAGCCTCGAATGTTCCGGTTAAATCCTCCAGGGAAAGGAATTTCATTATCTCCCCTTTCTTTGTTTTTATCCTCTTGGAAGTCATGAACCATCCAATCATCTTCACCCTTTTGCCGTCCATCTTCGGCATATCTTTAGCTTTAAGTATATCATTTCTTTCAATATATCTTTCGAAAAAGTTGAGGGGATGACGGCTAACCATATATCCGAAAGTTTCATACTCTATTGCGCAAATTTCGTTTATGCTGTATTGCGTTTTGGTTTCCACCTTTTTTTCCAATTCAGAAATTTCTCCGGCAAACAGATCCACATTTTCCGGATTTATCAATTCCCTATGACGAAAATAAACATCGAGCAGACGCATGAGAGTGGGACGTGTTTTTCCAAAACAATCCATTGCCCCGCATTTAATTAATACGGCAGTTTCTTCGTAACCGGTTTGGGTTCTTTCCAAAAAATCGTGCAAATTTTGGTAAACACCATTTTTCTCTCTTTCCCTCACAATTTTTTGCGCCGTTTTTTTAGAAAGCATTTTCACCGCCATTAAGCCTATCCGTATCACTTTGTCGAAGCCATGGTATTCGTAGGTGCTTCTGTTTACAGAAGGGAGTAAAACCCTCAGTCCCATTCTTTTAGCTTCCTGAATATAGACTGCGGAGGAATAATATCCTCCACCGTTGCTGAGCACACCTGCCATAAATTCGGCGGGATAATGAACTTTGAGATAAGCCACTTGAAAAGAAAGAAGGGCAAAAGAAGCGCTATGTGCTTTGCAAAAGGCATATCCTGCGAATGATTCAATTTGACGCCATAGTTCATTCGACTCATATTTACCGAGTCCGCGCTCCTTACACGATGCAAAGAATTTCTCTTTAACCTTTTCCATTGCCTTGTGCGAACGCATCTTTCCACTCATTGCCCTGCGTAGCAAATCCGCTTCCTCCAGCGTTAATCCGGCTATGTGGTGAGCCACCTTAATAACGTCTTCCTGATATATCATCACACCGTAAGTTTCGCCCAGGTATTTTTCAATTTCGGGCACTAAATATTTTCTCCTTTTCGGGTCTTTGTGGCGGGCAATAAATTCTTGCATCATTCCGCTTTCGGCAACACCGGGTCGAATAACCGAACTTGCAGCCGTAAGCATTTCGAATGTGTCGCAGGAAAGTCTGCGCAACAAAGACCTCATGCCGGGAGATTCAATATAAAAGCAGCCGATTGTTTTACCTTCCCGGATTAATTCCTTTGTACCGGGATCGCTGAAAAGCATTTCATAATCGTAAATATCAAATTCCACTCCACCCTTTTGCCGCGGCAATGGAGGACGTATTTGGGGAATTAACGTCTTACCGTTTTTCCCGGCCGGGAGACTATATTTGGTTAAATCTATCATACGAATTAGTGTACATGTGTACACTAAATTTCGCACAAATATTTTTTAAAATCAAGGGGAATTTTTATTTAGAAGAAAGAATTAGATCTGCGGCTTCGCGGAAGGCTCCCTCACCGCCCTTTGATTTAAGCACAATATCAACGGAATTGCGAACTGAATCTACAGCATCGGACGGAGAAAACGATAATCCAACCGAATTTAAAATTTCCAAATCGTTCACATCGTCGCCTATGAATGCGCATTCGTCTAATGATATTGTTAGTTCTTCACAAATTTCTTTAAGTTTTTCCAGTTTATCCCAACTTCCTGTGATGCAAAAATCCATCTTCAATCTTTCTGCTCTCATTTTGGGAATATCCGAACTATCGGTAGAAATAAGGGCTGAATAGACCCCTTTCTCCTTTAATAACCTTACAGCCATACCGTCCTTTACATTGAACTTTTTGAAAGTCAATCCCGATTCGCTGTAATAAAGACCACCGTCTGTGAGAACTCCGTCAACATCGGAGGCTAAAAGTTTTATATTCGACAAAGATTTTCTGATTTTTTCATTCATACAAATATACTCTGAATAATAAAAGTTGCGGAATATAAGAAAAAAGGATTAAAAATAATAATTATTAAGATGCTAAAATCTTTGATTTTTTTAATACCATTTTTTTATATTTGAACTACATGTTTGTGACGATGAGCACATATGGTAAAAAGTTGCAAAAACCTCTAACCTTTTCCGCTAGGGAAGAGAATATATCTAACCACTACTACAATTCATCACTAAATCATTTAATGTTAAATTATTGTTAAGAATGTTACCAGATATTCATTATATCAAAATAACGAATTATACTTACACTACTAAAATAATAAACTATTTCACCAACAAACTAAAGGGATGTTCTATGTCTAAGATGTACAAACTAACCATCTTACTCAGTGTTATCCTCTTTTCGATGACACTGTATGCCCAAAAGACTTATAAACTTTCGGGTGTTGTAACCAGCGCGGAAACAGGTGAAAAACTTGTTGGCGCTAACGTGTTCTTGAAGGGAACAACTCTCGGTGCAGCTACCGATATCGACGGTAAATATAGCATCGATGCTCCTAAAGGAACATATACTGTTGTTTGTAGTTACGTTGGCTTCGAAAGAAAAGAAGTTGATGTAAATTTAACAAACAATATGAAATTAGATTTTTCTTTGAAAGATTACCAATTCTCCCTCAACGTAACTGTTGTAGCTGACCGTGCGAAAGAAAGAGAAACTCCGGTAGCTTTCACAAACGTTGACAAAAAAGAAATGGAATATCGTTTAGGTTCCAGAGATATTCCTATGGCACTCAACACAACACCATCTGTTTATGCAACTCAGCAGGGTGGTGGTGCCGGTGATGCAAGAATCAATGTTCGCGGTTTTAACCAAAGAAACATTGCGATCATGATCAACGGTGTTCCGGTAAACGATATGGAAAATGGTTGGGTTTACTGGTCTAACTGGGATGGTCTTGGTGATGCTACTTCTTCTATCCAGATCCAGAGAGGTCTCAGTGCCGTTAACTTGGCAACTCCATCTATCGGTGGTACAATGAACATCATCACCGATCCTACTCAAAACAAATTCGGTGTTAAATTCAAACAAGAATTTGGTAGTGGTTCTTTCTTGAAATCTACTCTTTCAGCTAACACCGGTTTGATCAACGGTAAATGGGCTGTTAACGCTACTATAGTTAGAAAGATTGGTGACGGTGTTGTAGATAAAACTTGGACAGATGCGTGGGCATACTATTTTGGTGCTGCATACAATGTTAACGACAACAACCGTATCGAAATGTATTTGACTGGTGCTCCTCAGCGTCACGGTCAAAACCTCTACAAACAAAATATTGCAGCTTACAGCCACGATTTAGCAAAAGAATTGGGTTATTCCCAAGCAGCATTGGACAAATTCCCGGAAGCTACTTCTGGAAGATTGTACAATGAAAACTGGGGACCTGTAAGTTCTTCATACAAAGGAAAAGTTGCTTATAACGATAACTTATGGTTCGGTTCCAAAACCGGATTACATGACAGATATGCAACTGACTTCATCAACGAAAGAGAAAACTTCTTCCACAAACCAATATTAAACATGAACTGGTATTCACAGTTGTCTAAATCCGCTTCGTTGTATACCACTTTATATTGGTCAGGTGGAACCGGTGGTGGTACCGGTACTTATGGAAGCATGAAATGGAATTATCACGCTCCCGCAGGAACATTTGCACCTTCACCTTCCCGCTTTGTATGGTGGGATGGAACAATTGCTGCAAACCAAGCTAACTTAGATTCCGATGGAAAAGCTGAATCTAAAGGTATCTTAAGAAACAGCCGTAACGATCAATGGACTTACGGATTGATATCCAAAGCATACTGGAAACTCTCCAAGAACTTCAAGACTTCATTTGGTGTTGACTGGAGAACTGCAGAAATCGATCACTATCGTGAAGTAAGAGACCTCTTAGGCGGTGACTATTTTGTAAGTAACGCCGATGATTTCCATCCAAATGCAAAAGTTGGATTGGGTGACAAAATAGTTTATTACAACACCAACACAGTAGATTGGTTTGGTGCTTATGCTCAAGGTGAATATTCAAAAGATCGTTTAACAGCTTACGGTACAGTTGGTTGGTCAATGATCAAATACTCTTTCACCGATCACTTCTCGAAAGATGCTAGCGGTAACGAATTATTCACAGAATCCGATAACATCAATGGTTATCAATTCAAAGGTGGTGCTAGCTTCCGTTTGAATCCTAACTTTGATGTTTTTGCTAATGCTGGTTATGTATCCAAAGTTCCGATTTTTGATCAAGTTATCAACGACTTCGACGGAACTAAAGCAAAAGATCCTAAGAACGAAAAATTCACCAACTTCGAACTTGGTGTTAACTACACCGGTTTGAATGGTAAATTAAATGTTAAAGGTAACTTCTACTATACAACATGGTTGGATAGAGCTCAAACCAAACAAGTTCAAAATCTTGACGGATCTACAGACCTTATCTTCTTAAGTGGTGTTGATGCGTTGCACATGGGATTCGAACTTGAAGCAGCATATGCTCCTGTAAGAATGGTAAGATTCGACGGTGCAGTATCTTTGGGTAACTGGAAATATTTGGATGATGTTACCGGTACTTACAAAGATTATTCATCAGGATCAGGAGTTCAAACTGAATATACTTACTACATCAAAGATTTGAAAGTTGGTGACCAACCTCAAACTTCTGTAGTTGGTATGGTTACATTATTCCCAATAAAGGGAATGAGCTTAAGTGGTATCGTTAAATACTATGCAGATCACTATGCAAACTTCGATCCTCTTTCAAGAACTGATGCAACAGACAGAGCTCAAAGTTGGTTAGCTCCATCTTACACATTGGTTGACTTCCACTTTGCATATGATTTGCCTTTCAATATCAAAGGCATCAACCTTCAATTATTCGGTCACGTCTTCAATGCATTGGATGAACTCTACATCCAAGATGCTACTGACAACAGTAGATACAATGCATTCAAGGACAACGGAAAAACTCACAGCGCAGACGATGCTGAAGTATTCGTTGGTTTACCGAGAACATTTAATGTTGGTATCTCTTTGAGCTACTAATAATTAAATAAACATTTTTCAAGCCGCCTTCGGGCGGCTTTTTTATTTTCCTCAAATTCTATTACCCATTTATTTTTATTATTTTTCCATTCAATAATTTCACAATTTCGAAGGAACCATGAAACTAAAAACTATTCTGCTATTGCTTATATTTAATATTACTTTTATTGCCGGAAATAAACCTTATGTCATTCTTATCTCTTTTGACGGTTTCCGGTGGGATTACTTGGATAGAGATATATCTCCTAATTTAAAATCAATTGAAGAAGAAGGCGTACGGGCACTTTCACTTAGACCGTCGTATCCGTCAAAAACTTTTCCGAATCACCTCTCGATTATTACGGGAATGTATCCCGAAAACCACGGAATCATAACTAATTATATAGTTGACCCTTATAATAATAGAAGATACAGATTAGGTGACCCTAATGCAGTTACAGACCCTTCTTGGTATTTAGGAGAACCATTTTGGGTGACCGCAGAAAGAAATGGAATAAAAACCGCAAGTTATTTTTGGCCCGGTTCCGAAATGAAACCGGATTATTTGCACCCCACTTATTTTGAAAAATATGACGGTAATATTCCATATAAAACAAGAATTGACGGTTTAATTAATTGGTTGAACCTCCCCTATTCCGAAAGACCACATTTTTTAACAGTTTATTTTTCTGAAACAGATGATACAGGACATAAATACGGACCAAATTCAAAAGAAGTAAATGTTTCCATAAAACTTCTAGACAGCTTGACGGCATATTTATTCAATCAATTAAATTCAACAGAACTTAAGGATAGCGTTGATGTGATCATCGTTTCGGATCATGGTATGACGGAAATCTCTCCCGAAAGAATTATTAACGTAGATGATATTTTATCGGGTACTGAATACTCATCAAATAATCGTGGTCCGTTCATGCTTATTTCAGCAAAAGGTAAATCTACGGTGGAAGAGATTTATAAAAAATTAAAGAAAGGTGAAAATCATTTTAAAGCTTACAAGAAAAAAGATGTTCCTGAATATTTTCATTTTTCTCACAATCCTTTTATTGGCGATATTGTTTTAATTGCAGACTTAGGCTGGTCTTTAGGGAATTCAAGGTTGATTAAAAGAATTTCTCCCGATACATATTCCAAAGGAGACCACGGCTACGATAATAATCAAATGGATATGCATGGAATTTTTATAGCGAAAGGTCCTCATTTTAAGAAGAATTATTTTACAGGTACACTTTTTAACGTAGACATTTATCCCTTGCTCTGTAAAATTTTCAATATCAGTCCCCGCCAAAATATAGACGGGAAGTTGGAAAGAATAGAATTTATTTTGAGAGAAATCAATGAATGATTTACTGAATTTTGAATACGAAAAATATAAACTAGCAAACGGTTTGGAAGTTATATTATGCCCGAAGAGGGGCATACCATTAGTTGCAGTAAATTTATGGTACAAAGTTGGTTCTGCTAACGAATCTCAAGGAAAGACCGGGTTTGCGCATCTTTTTGAACATATGATGTTTCAAGGTTCTCAGAATGTCGGCAAGGAGATGCACTTCAAATATATTCAAGAAGCAGGTGGCGATTTGAATGGCTCCACTTCTGGCGACAGGACCAATTACTTTGAGACTTTGCCATCAAACAGTTTGGAACTAGCCCTCTGGTTGGAGAGCGACAGAATGGGTTTCCTGCTCCCAGGATTAACACAAGAAAAATTAGATAATCAGAAAGATGTGGTAATGAATGAGCGTAGGGAGAGATACGACAATCAACCCTACGGAAGAGCATGGGAAATTCTCTTCAATAATTTATATCCACAATCACATCCTTATTCTTGGCCAACTATCGGGTGGATGGAAGATATTAAAAAATTTGAATTAAATGATGTAAAGGAATTTTTCAAATTATATTATTCGCCAAACAATGCCAGTTTGGTAGTAGCGGGAGATTTTGACATTCAGCAGGCTAAAGAACTTATTCAAAATTACTTCGGGGAGTTCAAAGCAGGAGAACCGGTGCCTAAAGTTGATGTTCCAAAATTTGAACTTGAAGAAAATAAATTGATAACTGAAGAAGACGATGTAAATTTACCTAGGATTTATTTGGCTTGGCATACAGTTCCACTCTACTCCGAAGACGAAGCCGAATTGGATATAATTAGTGATTTCCTGGCGGGAAGTAAAAATTCACGTTTGTATAAAGCTCTTGTATTCGATAAAAGAATTGCACAAGACGTTCAAGCCTTTCAATATTCACAAAAATATGACGGTTCATTTATAATTATTGCTACCGCCAGCGAAGGCGTTCAACCCGAAACCTTAAGAAACGAAATTGAAAAGGAGTTGACAAATGCCTTGACGGAAGGTATTTCAGTAGATGAACTAAATAGAACAAAGAACGGAATTAAATCGAGTTATATCTACTCATTGCAAAATATTTCTAACATCGCGAATCAGTTAAATCAATATAATTTTTATTTAAATGAACCCAATTCTTTTGCTTGGGATGTACAAAGATTCGACAACACTTCCATTGATAAAGTAAATGCCGTAATGAATAAATATTTAACTAAAAATAAAATTGAATTGGATATAATCCCAAAGGATAAAAATGCTGGATAGAACTATACCACCGAAAATAGACGGTAAAATAAAATTTACATTGCCGGAAATTCAACAGACCAAATTAAAAAACGGTTCAAATATTTATTTGGTAACGAAGAAGGATTTGCCGATTGTTCAATTAAATTTTTCGTTTCCCGCCGGAAGTAAATTCGATCCTCAAGCTAAAGAAGGATTATCGAATTTAACATCATACCTACTCGACGAAGGAGCGGGAAATTTGAACGCACTACAATTATCGGACGAATTTGAAAAATTAGGTATTATCTTTGGCATCGGAAGCAGTCAGGATGAAATGCATCTTTCCCTCTTAACATTGAAAGAACATCTAGATAGAGCAGTTGAATTGGCTTCTATGATAATTCTAAAACCATGGCTGAAAGAGAGTGAATTCAAACGTGAAAAGCAAAAAGTACTTGGAAAAATTTTACAACTCTCTGCCAGACCTTCATATTTGGCCGATGCAATGTTCATCAAGTCTTGCTTTAGAAATACACCTTATGAGCATCCTGAAGTTGGGTTCAATAGTTCCGTGGATAATTTGGCTTTAGATGATGTCCATCAATTTTATAACAAAAGATTTTCTCCGGAAGAAATGAGCATAATCTCCGTTGGAGATGTTGATGCGGATGAACTATCCGAAGTTATAACTAAGTATTTCGGTAAGTGGGATACGAATAGTGAAATGGAAAACTTGTCTTTCAACTTTAATCCGGACGAAAGAAAATTATATATTATAAATAAAGACGATGCAGCTCAAACGGAAATACGGGTAGGACACATTACGTCCGAAAGGAAAGATCCGGCACATTTGGCAAAGATGGTTGTCAACAGCATACTGGGCGGTAGTTTTTCATCGCGATTAAATTCGAAATTAAGGGAAGAAAAAGGATATACTTACGGAATCCGTTCTTCATTTTTCTTTACTCAAAAATCGGGGTTATTGGAAATAAGTACATCAGTCGATACAGAAAATTCATTCAATGCAGTCAATGAAATTCTGAATGAATTTAGCGGGATCCGTGGAAACATTAAGGACGAAGAAATTTCATTTACCAAATCATATCTCACCAAAAGATTCCCTTCTCTTTTCGAAACTTATTCCCAAATCACAAGGAGCATAAATAATTTAGTTGAACATGATCTCCCGCTCAATTATTACCACACCTACATTGACAGGCTCAATGGATTGTCGAAAGAGGAAATTTTAGATGCATCTGTAAAATATTTCAACCCGGAACAACTTTCGATAGTTCTGATTGGAAACGGGAAAGAAATTAAAAAACAATTCGCTGATTGGAATGAATTTAATATTGAAGAATTAACTCCGGGAGAAGTTATTTGATTTTAAGGGGAACAATCTTGTTCCCCCTCATTAAATACTTTTCTATCTCGGATTTAATTTTCAATAGGTCAACCGCTCGTATCCGGAAGATAGCTGTTTGCTTCCCTTTCATACTTTCTTCGTAGAACCTGAATTTAGATTTTATTTCTTTCAATGATGAAGAAGATAAAGATTTATAATTAAATATAGACCTTAAAACAATTCCCTTTTCTTTAAATTTATCCTTCAAAAAATTATAAATGATTGAGTGATATATTTCCGCTTTTGTATTTATGAAGAAAGCTGCCGCATCCTTAAAATCTGTAGCTATAGAAATTATTGAACTTTTTAACCTAATTCGCGAAAGGTCTTCATCAATCTTGTAATCTTCTGCATCAATAAAATTCTTCAAATAGAGGGCATACTGTTTGTTGTTGGATTCTATTTCTTCCAACTTTTTAATTGCATTTTCCTCAGGTGATACCAAAACGCAAAATACAAAAGGACTGTTCAACAAATTATTTTTTTCATCCCCGCCGAGTTCTTCAAAGCCCTCAACAATAAGGGCTATTTTGGTTTCGACTCTTTTGATTTTTTGATCTTTCTTCAAATTAAGTTGGAGGTAAAGAATATCATTAACATAAAAATATACTTTTGTAATTTTCCGGATTAAAGTTTCTTCCGACTTAATCGTTAATTCCTTTTCCGGGAATAATTCATTGATTCTTTTTAAAACGTCTGTGATGAGGACATCACGTGGAATGCTAAAGTTATATACAAATTTTAATGAGTCTTTGCCCGTGTTTGCCACGTTTACTTTTTTCACCCAGGATTGATCCAAATAAAATTCTTTGGACAACTGAAGAATGCGCTGCTCCAAATCACCTAGTGTTAATTCCGTTTTTTTTACGTTTTCAACATCTTCCGTCAATTCAATCAATAGGTTCACACCCAGGAGAAACACAGAGATAAAAATAAGTGTGAAGATGATTTTACGTTTAACAATACTCACGGGTAAATGATCACCTATTTTTGAATTCAGGTTTTCTTTTCTCCAAGAAAGCCGATGTACCTTCCTTAAAGTCTTCGGTACCGCAACAAAGTCCGAATAAATCAGCTTCCCTTTGCAATCCTTCTTTTTCACTAAGATCGTTTGTACTAACAACCGCTTGAACAGCTAATCTAATAGCAAGTTGTCCCTTGGAACTGACTTTTTCGGCAAGTTCCCATGTTTTAGCCATCAATTCATCGTGGGGATAAACTTTGTTTGCCAGACCTATTCTGAAAGCTTCATCAGCATCAATCATATCTCCCGTTAAAATATATTCCATTGCCCTTCCTGTTCCGACCAACCTTGCTAATCTTTGAGTTCCTCCGTATCCGGGAATGATTCCAAGATTAACCTCCGGCTGTCCGAATTTGGCTTTGTCGGAAGCAATTCTCATATGGCAGGCAAGTGCCAATTCACATCCACCGCCCAATGCAAATCCATTAACCGCAGCTATAACGGGCTTACCTAAATGTTCTATTTTCGAAAATATTTTTTGACCTCTTTCCGCAAAGTCTTTTCCTTCCAGCATATTAAGCTTGTTCAGTTCGGAGATGTCGGCTCCCGCAACAAATGCTTTTTCTCCGGCACCGGTTATGATAACTACATTTACCAATTCATCCGTTTTGATTGATGTAAGTACGCTGTCCAGTTCTTCGAGTGTTTTAAAATTTAATGCATTTAACTTTTCCGGACGATTAATGGTTATTAGAGCTACTTTCTCTTTTACTTCATAAATTAAATTTTCAAATTTCATATCAACCTCATATTTTGAAAAATATTGGAATTCTAATCTTTAAATCGAGTGATAAAAACTGGTTTTTATATAAGTAATGATATTGTCCAACCACTTCCAGCAAAAATACGGAAAGACCGGCACCTAAATTAAAACCTGTTTTCGCAGTCGTTTCAGTAAAATCCGCTTTACCCGTTCCGTCTTTAAAATCATGCCATTTTTCAAATACTGCAATCGAAAGGCCACCTTCAACAAAAGGCATCAAGATGGCTACGTTCTCGATAAGCGGTTTCAAATAAAATCTAATTCCGCCTTCGGCTAGAAATACATTACTGGAGAATGATGCATAATCACTTTTTTTATAAAACTTTTGAGATCCGGGATAGTGCTGATATCCGATTTTTCCGAAAAAGAATACGGGAAGAAAATTATTGTCGGTATAAGATAATCCCGCATTTACTCCCATTCCCAAATTTTGGTTAATCGAAAAATCACCCAATGGCAATCGAGGACCAACACCTATACTAAAAAATAAACCTCTTGCTTCGCCCAATTTTATTAGTTGGGCATTTGCAATTAAAGGCAAAAATAATATTATAAAAATTAATTTTTTCACTTCGTGTTTTTTAATAATTCCGTTCCGGCACCATATTTATAAACCAATTTACCGCCGTGCTCACCCGTTTCATAAATAAAGAAGAACCCAATAATTGCTAAGACGGTAAATATAATTTTGATTTTTTTGGTGAATTTATTTTTCAGCACAAAGAATGTTCTGCCAACTAACAATACAAAGAAATACCAAATTGTGATATTGGCAAATTCTTCGTGCTCTTCAATTAACTCGTGAGGAACAACATTTTTACCAATTTCTTCCAGCACTTCTTCTGCCTGGTTTCCGGTTAATACTGCAGCTAAAGCACCTATTATTCCTAACAGAAGTAAAATATGTGCAGCTTTGGAGAAATATTCTTTACCGGTGATTAACGACAATAATTCAAATAATATATATGTAGATAATAAAGCTATCGGGAAATGAACTAATTGGGGATGAAAAGAAGCTAAAAATTCCATACAAATCCTTTATTGTTAATTATGTTGTGTTTCAAATATAAAAATATATTTTAAGCTTTCGAAATTAAAAGAAATCAACCGCATAATACACTGCCACCGTTTACGTTCAGTATTTCTCCGGTAATGTGATTAGCTAGACCGGATGCCAAAAATAATACGGGTCCCGCTATATCTTCCGGCATTGCAACCCGACCTAAAGGAATTATCGATAATTCTTTTTTTCTCTCTTCCTCATTATCAAATATATGTTGAGTCATATCCGTCAATACCCATCCGGGCGCAACACAATTAACGTTAATATTGTATTTGCCCAATTCAGTAGCCAAAGATTTTGTAAATGCTATCACACCACCTTTGGAGGAAGCATAATGCGAATATTCGGCTTCACCTCTCTGTCCGGCTGTGGAGGCAATATTTATAATTCTCCCTCCCTTTTTGGCTTTCATTTCGGGAACAACATATTTCGTAAATAAATATGTTCCGGTTAAATTTATATTTATTGTTTCATTCCATTTTTCCAAAGTCATCTTATCTATTGGAGAATGTTTCCAAATACCGGCATTGTTCACTAATATATCAATACTGCCAAAGTCATTTATCACATTTTCAACACACGATTCTATTTCATCTTCGGAAGAGACATCAACTTTGTAGGCTTTAAGCATTTTATCCGGATATTGTGCAATTAAATTATCCGCACTTGTCTTATTTACCGTATATGTGAATGCTACTTTTGCTCCTGCCTCCAAAAAATATTCCACACATGCTCTGCCAATCCCTCTGGAGCCTCCTGTAATTAATGCGGTTTTATTAGATAAAGTAATCATTCAATACCTCACTTTGTAAAGAAAAAGTCCTTGGGGCGGAACAGACTGACCCGCAGCTTGTCTATCTTTGGCTTCAATAATT